>JALSJV010000294.1 GCA_026989215.1 Acidimicrobiia bacterium
CGATGCGCCGAGGCGTTCGACCGCTGTGTCGGTTTCCCGCCCAGGGTGGAGGTCGGGGACGGCCACGTCTCGGCGTGTTTCCGCCATCTGGAGGAGAACAGTGTCGCTTCTTGAGCTTCGCGATCTACGGAAGGTGTTCGGGTCGGGTGCCCATGCCGTGCCGGCCGTCCGCGGTGTCACCGTCTCGGTCGACCGGGGAGAGACCCTGGGGCTGGTGGGGGAGAGCGGGTGTGGGAAGTCCACCCTGGCTCGGGTGGTGGTCGGACTCACCGAGGCGACCGATGGAAGCATCGTGTTCGACGGTGAGGACGTGACCGCCGAGGTCCGGGATCGCACCTTCAGGCGCAAGGTGCAGATGGTGTCCCAGCATCCGGGCCAGTCGCTCAACCCGCGGTTTCGGGTGGAGGCGACGTTGGAGGAGCCGCTGAGGTTGCTGGGGGTCACCGACGACCGGCACGAGATCGACCGTCGAATCGACGAGATGCTCACCGTCGTCGGGCTGAACCCCGAGTACCGTCGGCGCAAGCCCCGTTCCCTCTCCGGGGGACAGCAGCAGCGGATCGCCATCGCTCGGGCGCTGATGAGTGAACCCGAGCTGGTCGTTCTGGACGAGCCCACCTCCAGCTTGGACCAGTCCATTCGGGGAAGGATCGTGGCCCTGCTCCGGGAGATCCAGCAGGAGCGGAGGGTCGCCTATCTGTTCATCAGTCACGATCTCAGCACGGTCCGCAGGATCGCCCATCGCGTCGCCGTCATGTATCTCGGTCGGATCGTCGAGATCGCCGACACGGAGACGATCTTCGAACGTCCCCGCCATCCCTACACGCAGGCCCTCCTGTCGGCGGTGCCGTCGATCGACGTTCGCCGCCGACGGGAGCGGATCGTCCTGCCTGGAGAGACACCGAGTCCGGCGTCGCTGCCGATCGGCTGTTCCTTCCAGGACCGGTGTGCCCTGGTCCACGACCGGTGCCGGGTCGCCGAGCCGGAGCTGATGGGCTCCGGCCCCGGACACGAAGTGGCCTGCTTCGCTGCGGTCTCGACCGTTCCGGGATGATCATCCGAGGGCGGCTGCGACCTCCTCTGGATCCAGATACACCCGTACCTCGGCGACCTTGCCGCCTCGCAGGTGGAAGACCTCGGTGAAGTCGAGGGAGTAGGGCCGACCATCGGGGGCGGTGCCCCGGCCGGTGAATTCGGCCACGGCGGTGGTGTCGTCGGCGATGAGGGTCCGCACGGTCATGTGCTCGTCCGGGAGAAGCTCGAACAGCTCGACGATGTGGGCTCGGATCTCGTCCGCTCCCCGCCGCCAGTCGCCGAGGGCGCTCCAGTACGTGGCCTGCGGATGGTAGAAGGCCATCACCCGTTCGAGATCCTTGGCGTTGTAGGCGTCGACCAGCTCGAGGATGAGGCGGCGAACTCGGGTCTCCATGGGACCTCCCTTCAAAACCTTATAATATCGGCTCGTCGCCGAGGAGAGGTGCCATGGCCGTCGGTCTGATCCTGGGGAGTCACATCCCGCCCGAGCGGATCCGCTCGGTCGCTCGTCGGGCCGAGGAGGGAGGATTCGACGAGCTCTGGCTCGCCGAGGACTACTTTTTCACCGGTGGGGTCTCGGCGGCGGCGATTGCCCTGGGTGCGACCGAGCGGATCCGGGTGGGGCTCGGGGTGGTGTCGGCCATGGTTCGCCACCCGGCGGTGCTGGCGATGGAGCTTGCCACCCTGTCTCGGTCGTTCCCTGGACGAGTCGTCGGCGGGATCGGACTCGGGGTCCCGGCCTGGATGCGTCAGATGGCGGTGCTGCCCCGATCGCCCCTCACCGCCGTCCGGGAGTGCGTGACCTCGGTGAAGGCCCTCCTTCGGGGTGAGACCCTCGACCGGGAGGGCCAGGTCTACACATTCCGCGACGTGCGGCTGGTCCATCCGCCGGGAGAGCGTGTCCCCGTCCACGTCGGCGCGAGTGGACCCAGGATGTTGCGGCTCTCCGGTGCGGTGGCCGACGGTTCGATCCTCTCGGTCGGCGCATCGGTGGCCTACGTTCGTTGGGCCCGGGAGCGGATCGAAGAGGGTCGGGAAGAGGCCGATCGTGGTGACGACCACCGGGTCACCGCGTTCGCGCTCTACTCGGTCGACGCCGACGCCGAGCGGGCGTTCGACCAGATGAGGAAGCCCCTCGCCTTCTACAAGGCGGCCGGAGGCCCCAACGCCCTCACCGACGCCTACGGCATCTCCGAGGTGCTCTCCGACATGTTGGCCCGCGGTGGTGAGGAGGTGGTGGCCGCCGAGATGCCGGACCGATGGATCGAGGACCTGGCGATCGCCGGAGATCCGGCGACCTGTGCCGAGCGGATTCGCGCCTACCACCGGGTCGGCGCCGACTCGGTCGCCCTCTTCCCGATGCCGAGCGACGACACGGAGCGTCTCGTGGAGATCACCGCCTCCGAGGTGCTTCCCCGACTCGCCTCGAGTGCGTGACGGGAGGATCGGGCGGATGAGGTTCGGGCTCGGCGTCCCCACCGCCACCGAAGGCCTCATGTACCCGATCCCCTATGCGGACGTGGGCGAGGCGGTGGGATTGGCGGTCGCCGCCGAGGGGCTGGGATTCGACTCGGTGTGGGCCAACGACCACCTGACCACCCAGCGGTATGTGCGCGAGGCCTTCGCCACCCCGCCACGCTTCTTCGACCCCCTCACCTATCTCGCCTTCGTCGCGGCCCGGACGGAGCGGATCAGGTTGGCGACGTGTGTCCTGGTGGCTCCGTTCCGGCATCCGGTGGTCGCCGCCAAGCAGGTGGCGACCCTCGACCATCTCTCCGGCGGTCGGGTGGTGCTCGGGGTCGGTGTCGGTGCCTACCGGGAGGAGGTCGAGGCGATCTGGCCGGAGCGTGACCTCCATCGGGGCGAGTACACCGCCGAGTTCATCCAAGCCTGTACGGCCCTCTTCGAAGGGCGACCGACCTCGTTTCTGGGTCGATGGGTCGCCTTCGACGAGGTGGAGAGCTTCCCGAAGCCCGACCAGGCCCATCTCCCCATCCTCTCGGGCGGGAACGCGCCCGGTGCACGTCGCCGGGCGGCCCTCGTCGCCGATGGCTGGCTTCCTGCCTGTCTCTCGCCTGCGGAGGTCGCCGCCGGAGTCGACGAGATCCACCGTCTCGCCGACGAGGCGGGACGCGATCTCGGCGACGCCTTCGAGGTGGCGCTCCAGGTCGTGGTCTCGGTCGCCCCGACCCGAGAGGAGGCGGTCGCCCGGTTCCGGGGCTCCCGCGTGTTCGCGCATCTGCAGTCACTCTCGGGATCGACGCTCCGTGGCCAGCAGCTCGGGACGATGGAGGAACGGAACCTCATCGGGACCCCGACGGACGTGCTCGAACGTATCGATGCCTACGCCGCCGCCGGCGTCGACACCCTGGCGGGTCTCCTGTTCGCGGTCGACACGGTGGAGGAGACCCACGCCGCGATGCAGTTCTTCGCCGAGGAGGTGATCGCATGCTCGACGGCGTGACCAGGTCGGGTCGTCGTGAACGTCTCCGGGCGGTGATGGTCGAGGCGTCCCTGGACCTCTTGGTCCTCGCCCATCCCGCCAACGTCGACTACGCCGCCGGATACCGCAGCGTCGCAGCCGAGATCATCCCCGAGACTCCGATCGCCGTGTTGTTGGGGCCCGATGAACTGGTCGTGGTCGCCCCCGCCGCCGACGCCGCCGTCCTCGAGGAGGCGGGGATCTCCCGCTTCGTTCCCTATGGCCGCTTCTACTTCGAGTCCCAGGGCTCGCATCCGGCGCTGGAGGCCTCCGATCGGTACCCGTCGTTCCTCGACGCGCTCGCGGCGGCCGTGGAAGGCTTCGATGGCCGTCGCGTGGGTGTCGACGGGCGGGTCGACGGGGTGATGCGGACGGTGATCGGGCGTCATGGGGCGAGTGTCGCCGACGCCTCCGATCTCGTGTACCGGGCCCGGGCGGTGAAGCTGCCGGGGGAGGTCGAGGCGCTCCGTCGGGCCGCGGGCCTGGCCTGTGCGGGGATCGATGCCGCGTTGGCGCAGGCGGGACCGGGAGTCACCGAGCGTGAGCTCGCCACGGTGGTGGCGGCCACGATGGCCGCCGGTGGTGCCCACCCGCGGTTCGTCGTCGTGGGGTTCGGTGAGCGTTCCGCGTTCGGTGATGCCCGACCCACCGACCGCCCCTGGCGGGCCGGTGAGCTGGCGAGGTTCGACGTGGGATGTCAGGTCGAGGGGTATTGGTCCGATGTCGGTCGGACGGCGGTGTTGGGCGAACCGGACCCTCGACAGCTCGAACGATACGCGGCGATCCTGGCCGGCGAGGACGCCGAGATCGCGGCAGTCACGCCGGGGATCAGGGCCGACGAGGTGTTCGCGCTGGCGGTCGAGAGCGTCGAGGCGCATGGTCTCCGGCCCTACCGAAGGCACCATTGCGGTCACACGATCGGCTTGGAGGTCTACGAGCGGCCGGTGGTCGCTCCGGGTTGGGGTACGCTCCTCGATGTCGGCATGGTGCTCTGTCTCGAGACGCCGTACTACGAGCTGGGATGGGGTGGGATGATGGTGGAGGACACCGTGGTCGTGGGTGAACGGGGGGCGGAGGTCCTGACCGGATCCTCGCGGGAGCTCCGGGTCGTCGCGGCGTGAACGGCGCATACACGGGGATCCTGGCCTGTGGGCGTTGCGGGACGGCCGTCGCCGAGGACGACGCCGCCCGCGGATGCCCTCGGTGCTCCGCCGAGGGAGTGTTCGTCAACGTGCATCCCGTCTACGAGTCCCCCGACCCGTTGGGACGGAAGGGCGGCGGACCGGGCATCTTCAGGTACCGCCACGTCCTCCCGATCGGTGGTGCCGGGATCTCGCTCGGCGAGGGAGACACCCCGCTCCTTCCCCTGGAACGGCTCGGTTCGGTGCTCGGCATCTCCGAGCTGTATCTGAAGGACGAGACCCGCAATCCCACCTGGTCGTACAAGGACCGCCTGGCGGCCGTGGCGGTCAGCAAGGCGGTGGAGATGGGAGCCGACACGGTGGTGGCGGCGACCACCGGCAACCACGGCGCGGCTGCGGCGGCCTACGCCGCGGCCGCCGGGTTGCGGTGCGTCGTCCTCACGCTGGAGTCGGTCCCGGTGACGATGAAGGTGCTCATGGGGGTGTTCGGTGCCCGCCTCGTCGCGTTGCGGTCCGGTCCCGAACGCTGGAGGTTGATGGCTGCCGCCGTCGCCGAGCGGGGGTGGTTCCCCCTCTCGGGATTCCACGATCCTCCCATCGGCTCCAACCCCTTTGGGATCGAGGGATACAAGACCATCGCCTACGAGCTCGTGGAGCAGCTCGGGTCGGCCCCCGACGTGGTCGTCGTCCCCACGGCGTACGGGGACGGGCTGGCCGGGATCTGTCGGGGATTCCTCGACCTTCGGTCGGCGGGCACGATCGGTCACCTTCCCCGGTTGGTCGCCGCCGAGCCGCTCGGTCCGTACTCCGCGACGTTGCAGGCCGACTCGGAAGCCCCCGTCGCCGTCGAGCCTCGTTCCAGCGTCGCCTTCTCGACGGCGACGCCGGTGGCGACGCGCCAGGGACTGGAGGCCGTGCGGATCTCGCGGGGGACCGCCGTCGCCGTGCCCGACGACGCCGTGATCCTCGCCGCCCAGCGACGCTATGCGGAGACGGAAGGCGTGTATCTGGAGGCGGCGGCCGCCCTCACGCTCCCCGTGGTGGAGCGGCTCGTCGAGACGGGCTGGATCGCCCCCGAGGACCGGGTCGTGGTGGTGGGGACCTCGTCCGGATTGAAGGACGTGGGAGCGACGGCGAAGCGTCTCGGAGAGGTGCCGGTGATCGAGCCCACCCTCGCCGCGCTCGACGCCGCCCTGGAGGGCTCGGGGGGCTGCTGAACCTGGATCTGCACCGCTGTTTCGGATGTCGAAGCTCTAACCTGGGTTCGACCACGAGGGATGAAGGGCCGTGCCGGACGCATCCAACAACGAGGGCGGAGTCCCGCTCAGCCGGGTGGACCGGGTCTACCGGTTCATCCGGGAGGCCATCATCAACGGCGAGTTCGAGCCGGGATCGCCGCTCCGGCTTCAGGAGCTGGCGGACGCCAACGACATGAGCCTGATCCCGGTGCGGGAGGCGCTGCGTCGTCTCGAGGCCGAGCGGCTCGTCCAGACCGTCCCCAACAAGGGTGCCAGGGTGGCGGCCATCTCGGCGGACGACGTGATCGACGCCTACAAGACACGGATCGTCTTGGAGGTGGCCGCCCTCCGGCGCGCCTTCGATCGTATCGACGACGAGGCGATCTCCCGGATCAGGGAGATGAAGGATGAGATGGTCCGAGCCTTCAAGGCCGACGACGCCGCCCGGGCGTTGGAGTGCCACCGGGCGATCCACTTCTCGCTGTACGAACAGGCCGATTCGCCCTGGCTGCTCTATCTGATCGAGATCCTCTGGAGTCACACCGAGCGATACCGGCGGATCGCCACCGGCCTCCACCCCACCTACGAGGCGGTGGGCGATGAGCACGCCAAGGTGATCGAGGCGCTCGCGGCCCGGGACATCGACGCCGCCGCCGAGGCGTTGCGTCTCGATCTGGAGCACACCGCCGAGTTGATCGTCGCCGCCTACCGGGACGAGGCGCCCGTGCGGGCCTGATCACCGGGCCGGTGATCTGTTTGCACCGTCTCCCGCCAGTTTTATAAGATATGGCCTCGGTGATCCCGAGGAGCGGCGCGTGGATTTCAGGCGGGCAGAGACGACGGACGAGATCCTGTCCCTCCTGTCGGAGCTCGGCCCCGACGCGGCGATCCTGGCAGGGGGAACCGACCTGATGGTCCAGTACCTCCGAGGGGAGGTCGCTCCCCGGGTGCTCCTGCACATCGAGGGGGTCTCCGAGCTGCGCGGGGTGCGGTTGGTCGACGACGTCCTCGAGATCGGCACCGCGACCACCCACCGGGACGTCGGGTCGGACCACCAGATCCGGACCCATCTCCCCGGCCTCGCCGAGGCGGCACGGCAGGTCGGTGGCTTCCAGACCCAGGCCGTCGGCACCGTCGGCGGCAACATCTGCAACGCCTCGCCCGCCGCCGACACCGTGCCGCCCCTCCTCGTCGCCGACGCCGAGGCCCTGCTCGTCTCGTCGCGGGGGAGCAGAGTCGTGCCCCTCGGTCGGTTCCTGCTCGGTCGCCGACGCACCGGTCGTCGGCCCGACGAGCTCCTCGCCGCCATCCGGGCACGTCCCCTCCCGTCGGGATCCGGTGAGACCTACCTGAAGGTGGGGCGTCGCGGTGGCATGGAGGTGGCGATCGTCGGTCTCGCAGCTCGCGTCGGGTTCTCGGGCGAGACGATCACCGATGTCAGGTTGGCGGTCTGCTCGATGGCGCCGACGCCGCTCCGTCTCCCCGAGGCCGAGCAGACCCTGGTCGGCACCCGGGGGGAGCCGGAGGCGGTCGCCGCTGCCGCCGCCGCCATCCTCGAGGCGACCGAGCCGATCGACGACGCACGGGCCACCGCCGCCTACCGCCGTCGTCTCGTCGAGCCGCTCGTGGGTGAGGCGATGCGGATCTGCCGCCGCCGCGCCCGTGGTGAGGAGGTGGCATGGAACTGAGCTTCACCGTCAACGGGACGAAGGTCGCCGTGGACGTCCCCGTGGGCACGACGCTGCTGCAGGTGCTTCGGGACGAGCTGGGACTCACCGGGGCCAAGGAGGTCTGCACGGAGGGCGAATGCGGGGCCTGCACGGTGATCGTCGACGGACGTCCGCTCGACGCCTGCATCTACGCCGCCCATGCCGCCGAAGGCGCCGCCGTCACCACGGTCGAAGGGCTCGCCGACGGTGACCGTCTCTCCTCCCTCCAGGCGGCATTCGTCGAGGCGGGGAGCGTCCAGTGCGGGTTCTGTACACCGGGGTTTCTGGTCATGGCGACCCACATCCTCTCGACGCACGAGGAGGTTTCGGAAGATCGGATTCGTCGGGATCTGGTCGGCAACCTCTGCCGCTGCACCGGGTACGCCCAGATCGTCGACGCGGTGCTGGCGGCGGGGAGGCGCCCATGAGCCTGATCGGAGCCGCCGTCCCGCGTCGTGACGCCGACGCCAAGGTCACGGGCGAGGCCGTCTACGGGGTGGATGTCCGGCTCCCCGGGATGGTGCACGCCCGGCTGCTTCGGTCGCCGACCCCGGCTGGGAAGATCGTCACCCTCGACGTCGGACCGGCTCGTCGGATACCCGGCGTGCTGGCGGTGTGCACCGCCGACGACGCTCCGCCCCGACCGACGGGTCTCGCCGTCCAGGACCAGCCGCTGTTCGCTCGTGACGTCGTGCGGTTCGAAGGCGAGCCCATCGCCCTGGTCGTCGCCGAGACCGAGGAGGTGGCGCGTCGGGCGGTGGCGGCGATCCTCCTCGAGATCGAGCCGTGGGATCCGGTCGTCGACGTCGAACAGGCGCTGGCACCCGGGGCTCGTCTCGTCCACCCCCACTGGAGCTCCTACGAGGTGGCTCCGGGTCTCGAATTCCGACGTGAGGGGAACCTCGCCGCCGAGATGGTCTCCGACCCCGGGGATGTCGACGCCGTGTTCGCCCGAGCTCCGGTGATCGTCGAGGACGAGTACCGGGCCGGGCGTCAATACCAGGCGTACTTCGAGCCGAAGAACGCCGTCGTCGAGTACCGAGACGGCCGCTACACGGTCTACACGGCTCACCAGTACCCCTTCAACGTCCGAGACCGGATGGCGCAGATCCTCGGGATCGCGCCCTCACGGATCCGTGTGCTCTGTCCGACCATCGGCGGCGGGTTCGGCGCCAAGCTCGACGTCGGGCTGGAGCCCTACGCGGCCCTCGGGGCCCGGACTGTCGGTCGACCGGTGCGGATCGTCAACGGTCGACTCGAGGACATGCTGAGCTGCACCTCGCGCGAGGATGCCGTCGTGCGGATCCGTTCCGCCGTCGACCACGACGGCCGGATCCTGGCCCGGGAGCTCACCTGCCTGATGAACTGTGGTGCCTACGCGGGTGACATGCCGTTCCTCGCCAGTATCCCGCTGCATCTCGCCGGTTCCGTGTATCGGGTGGGGACCGCCCGGGTGATCGCCAGGGTCGCCTACACGAACACGGCACCGACGGGGGCGATGCGGGGTGTGGGCGGCACCTACCTCACCTTCGCCGTCGAGCGTCACATGGACCACATCGCCTCCGAACTCGGGATCGACCGCCGTGAACTGCGGCTCCGCAACCTGTTCCGTGACGGGGATCGGATGCTCACCGGTCAGGTCATCGAGCAGGCGGGAACCCTCCGGCGGGCGTTCGACCGGATGGAGGAGCTGGCGCCGTGGGTGGAGGTCTCCGCTCCCCGGCCGCTGCACGGGGTGGGGATGGCAGCCCTCATCTGGCTCACCAATCCGATGCCGGGCTCGGCCACACTCAAGCTCAACGAGGACGGGACCGTCGGGATCGTCACCGCCGCCACCGAGAACGGCTCGGGCGCGGTGGCGATGGGCCTCACCCAGATCGCCGCCGAGGAGCTGGGGCTTCGCCCCTCCGAGGTCGTGGTGCTCGCTCCCGACACCGATGCCGCCGCCTACGACGCGGGCTCCCAGGGGAGCCGCACCACCCACGTCGTCGGCCGAGCCATCCGCCAGGCCGCCGGCGAGGTTCGCCGACGGATCCTCGAGATCGCCGCCGAGCTGATGGAGGTGTCGGCAGAGGATCTGGAGCTGGTCGACGGCTCCGTCGGCGTCGTCGGAGATCCGAGCTCTCGGGTGAGTCTGGCCGAGGTCGCCCGGACGGCGACGTTCACCTCCGGTCCGATCTCGGCGACCGGCTCCTACCGGACACCCATGCCCGCCACCGACCCGACCTGCGCCACCGGCCTGTTGTTCCCGGCCTTTCCGACTCCCACGTTCCATCTGCACCTGGCCGAGGTGGAGGTGGAGCGGGTGACCGGCCGGATCCACGTGGTGCGGTATGTGGTGGTCCAGGACGTCGGCCGGGCGATCAACCCGGTCGGGATCCGCGGGCAGATCCAAGGCGGCGTCGCGCAAGGTCTGGGGTACGCCCTGTTCGAGCAGCTCGACTTCGACGGGGCCCGGTATCGGCAGCGGAGCCTCGAGACCTACCGCCTGCCGACGATGGTCGACGTTCCCCGGGTCGAGGTGGCGTTGCTCGAGAGCGCCGACCCCGAAGGCCCGTACGGCGCCAAGGGAGTGGCCGAACCTCCGGTGGTCCCCGTGGCG
>JALSJV010000295.1 GCA_026989215.1 Acidimicrobiia bacterium
CTGGCCGTCCACGAGCCGTCAGGTGACCGCAGGTCCCACCCCCCTCGACATCATCGGGGTCCGGGTCATCCTCGACCGGAGCTGGATCACCGGGTTCCCGCCCTTCGTCGGGAGCTACACGATCGATGAGACGACGATCATCAGGATGGAACCGGAGGCGTTCGCATGACCAGGGACCGACGATGCCGGTGGAGCCCGTCGACCGACGAACGTGGCGAGCAGGGGGCGACCCTCATCTGGGTGGCGTCGATGATGCTCGTCCTGTTGGGGATGGCGAGCTTCGCCGTCGACCTCGGCTGGGCCTATCTCAACCAGACCCGCCTCCAGCGCGCCGCCGACGCCGCCGCGCTCGCCGGGGTCGTCTACCTGCCGGGGTTCCTCGACGCCGCCACCGCCGACGCCCAGGCGGCCGCCGGCGCCAACGGGTTCCCCATCGGATCCACCACGACGATGACCGTCACCCAGCTCGCCGACAACAAGCTGCAGGTCACGCTGACGACGTCGGTGCCGACCTTCTTCCTCCGGGCGCTGGGGATGGACCAGTTCACCCTGGTGCGTCGATCGACCGCCGAGTACGTGAAGCCGGTCCCCCTGGGGAGCGACTCCAACGTGTTCGGGAACGGCAACGACCCCAGCCAGTTCTTCTGGGCGGGGATCCAGGCGCCCTACACGCAGAAACATCAGGGAGACCCCTACGCCACCAAGTGCATCGAGAACTCCTCCCCCTCGACGTGCACCACGTCGAACCCCGACTACCGTCCCGAGGGCTACTACTACGCCATCGAGGTGGCGAGCGGAGTCTCCAACGTCACCGTCGACATCTACGACGCCGGGTTCTACCAGCGTTCGAGCATCGACCAGGAGACCGGCGACGCCATCGTCGACTGGTGGCACACGCCCGACTTCACCACCAACTTCGCGCTCTACGGCGTCGACGCCACCCCCCAGGATCCGACGGACAACCCCGCCCTGGGATGCCAGCTCTCCGTCGGGGCCGAGCAGTCCCCCTCGACCTACAAGAACAAGTGGAAGACCATCTCCTGTCCGGCGCTGAGCGGCCCGGTCACCCCCGGGATCTACGTCCTCCGGGTCTGGACCACCGGACCCTCCGCCACCGCCTCCAACCACTACGCGGTGCGGGCCAACGCCGGGTCCGGCCCCGACCCGAGGGTGTACGGCATCAACGACATGTCGATCTTCACCAACAAGGTCACCGGCACCGCCAACCTCACGCTCGCCGAGGTGGACGAGGTCCACGCCGGGAAGAAGCTGGAGCTGTCCTTCTTCGACCCCGGCGACGCCGACGGGCCCACCAGCTTCGTCGTGAAGATGCCCGACGGGTCCACCGCCACCTGCTCGTGGTACGCCGAGGACGAGAACGGGCAGATCACCGCCAGCGGCTCGGGTCTCTGCGACATCGACACCACCGGGCGGATCTACAACGGACAGTGGATCGTCGCCACCGTCGACATCCCCGCCACCTACACCTGCGGCGCGAACTGCTGGTGGACCGCCCAGCTCAACATGAACAACGCCCACGACCGCACCACCTGGAAGGCGCGGGTGATCGGCAACCCCGTGAGGTTGGTCCCCAATGCGCCGTGACACCGAACGGGGCACCGCCGCGGTGGAGTTCGCCGCCGTCTTCATGCTGCTGCTGATGCTGGCGATCGGGGCCTTCGAGTACGGGATGGCGTTCCGGGACTGGCTGAGCGTCACCGCCGCCACCCGGGAAGGCGTCCGGGTGGGGGCCGCCGCCGGGGACAAGGTCGACGCCGACTGTCTCATCCTCGAGGCGGCGGCAGGCGCCCTCAAGGCGATCAACTCCGGCGACGTCACCGAGGTGTGGATCTACAAGTCGGACTCCACGGGGGCGGTGGGCGGCAACCAGCAGCGCTATCGCCCCGCCACCGCCGCCGACGACCCCGCCATCCTCCGCTGCGGCTCCTGGTACCCCCTGATGCAGACCTGGCCCGAATCCAGCCGCGACAACGACGGCGGCGTCCGGGACTGGATCGGGGTCCGGATCATCTTCGACCACCAGTGGATCACCGGGTTCCTGTGGTGGAACGGCACCACCCAGTGGACCGACGACGCCGTGATGCACCTGGAACCCTCCATTCCGAGCTGATCGCCTCCGGCGGCGAAGCGATCTAGCGTCGGGGTCTCACCGCAAGGGAGGAGCCATGACGGCGTACGTGGGCGCGCTCGACCAGGGAACGACGAGCACCCGGTTCATGATCTTCGACGCCGACGGACGGATCGTGTCGTCGGAGCAGCGGGAGCACCGCCAGATCTTTCCCCGTCCCGGATGGGTGGAGCACGACCCGGTCGAGATCATGGAACGCACCTGGCAGGTGATCGACGGAGCCCTGGCCGCCGCCCGCATCGACGCCTCGCAGCTCGCCGCGGTCGGCATCACCAACCAGCGGGAGACCGTGGTGGTGTGGGATCGGGCGACGGGGGAGCCGGTCGCCAACGCCATCGTGTGGCAGGACACGAGAACCGACGAGCTCTGCCGGTCGCTCGGGGGGGAGGAGGGGGTCGACCGGTTCCGATCCGTCACCGGACTGCCGCTGGCGACCTACTTCTCGGCCCCGAAGGTGCGCTGGCTCCTCGACGAGCTGGACCTGACGGGGCGCGCACGGCGAGGCGATCTGGCCTTCGGCACCATCGACTCGTGGGTCACCTGGAATCTCACCGGTGGGGTCGACGGGGGATGCCACGTCACCGACGTCACCAACGCCTCACGGACCCTGCTGATGGACCTCGCCACCCTGAGCTGGGACGCCGACCTGGCAGCCGAGATCGGGGTTCCCGTCGCCATGCTTCCGGAGATCCGATCGTCCTCCGAGGTCTACGGCACCGGAGTCGGCGCCCTCGCCGGGGTCCCCGTCGCCGGCATCCTCGGCGATCAGCAGGCGGCGCTGTTCGGGCAGACCTGCTTCGATCCCGGCGACGCCAAGAACACCTACGGGACGGGCTGTTTCATGCTGCTCAACACCGGCCCCGAGGCGGTCCCGTCGCGCAGCGGTCTCCTCACCACCGTCGCCTACCGCCTCGGCACGGAGGCCCCCGCCTACGCCCTGGAAGGGTCGATCGCCATCGCCGGGGCGCTCGTCCAGTGGCTCCGGGACAACCTGGGGCTCATCGAGACCTCCGCCGACATCGAGCGCCTCGCCGCCGGCGTCGAGGACAACGGTGACGTCTATTTCGTCCCGGCGTTCTCCGGGCTCTTCGCCCCGTATTGGCGGCCCGACGCCCGCGGCGTGATCGTCGGGCTGACCCGGTTCGCCACCAGGGGTCACATCGCCCGGGCGGCGCTGGAGGCGACGGCCTTCCAGACCCGCGACGTGCTCGACGCGATGGAGGCCGATTCGGGGGTCGCCCTCACCGAGCTGAAGGTCGACGGCGGGATGGTCCGCAACGAGCTGCTCATGCAGTTCCAGGCCGACCTGCTGGGCGTGCCCGTGATCAGGCCCCAGGTGTCGGAGACCACCGTCCTCGGCGCCGCCTACGCCGCAGGCCTCGCCGTCGGATACTGGGAGGGGACCGACGCGCTCCGTGCCCAGTGGCGGGAGGATCGGCGATGGGAGCCCACGATGGACGAGGACCGGCGGGCACGGCTCATGGCCCGCTGGGCTCAGGCCGTCGAGCGGACCCTGGGATGGGTCTGATCCGTCACAGGCCCTCCGCCGTCAGCTCCTCGTCGTAGGCCACGACGGCGCGGCGCTGCTCGTCGTCGGACCAACCCAGCTCCTCCGCCAGGAGCTCGGCGATGGTCGGGGCGGCACTCCGACCGTGATCGGCGCCGAACCAGCCCAGATGGGTTCGGCGGAGGGCGACGTCGGCGACGGTGGCTGCGGCCTCGTGGCGGGCTGCGTAGATCACCTCGGCGGCGGCCACCATCTCCCCTCCGAGGGAGCGGGCCAGGTCGGGGCGCCGCTGGAGGATCTCGAGGATACGCGCCGTGTCGCCTCCGTACCGACCCGTGATCGTCGCCGCCGCCCGCTCCTCGATCCCGAGTCGCACCAGCCCCGAACGGAGGGCGGCGAGGTCGGCACCCGCCCCGACCAGGCCGATCCGATCGGTGCGGCTGGAGCGATCCACCCCCAGATGGGCGGCCACCCGATCGGCCGCCTCGGCGGCGATCCGTCGATAGGTCGTCAGCTTCCCTCCGGCCACCGCCACGTACCCGGGGAGGGGCTCGGCCACCAGGTGTTCGCGGGACGCCTTGGCGGTGGAGCCCGCCCTGGTGTCGGCGAGGGCCCGCAGGCCCGCGAACGCCGCCAGCGGCGCGAAGGGCTCGACGTCGAGGTAGTCCACCACGTGGCGGACGAGGTAGTCGATGTCTTCGGGCTCGGGCCGGGGATGGGTGGGGTCACCGTCGAAGGGGGTGTCGGTGGTGCCGATCATGGCGTGGTCGAGCCACGGGATGACGAACAGGACCCGGCCGTCCTCGGTCTCGGGGAGCACGACGGCGTCGTCGCCGATCCCGAGGCGGTTCCGTTCGGTGATGAGGTGGACGCCCTTGGAGAGCACGAGACGAAGATGGGGGGCGTCGCCGTCGACTCCGGGGAGGTCGAAGGCGCCGGTGGCGGCGAGCACCGCCCCGGCCCGGACGTCGAACCCGGAGCCAGACTCGCGGTCCTCCAGCTCGACGACGTAACCCTCGCCGTCCCGGTGGAGGCGGCGGGCCCTGATACGTCCCACCGCCACCGCGTCGCCTCGACGCACCGCCGTCTTCACCAAGGTGATCACCAGCCGGGCGTCGTCGGTCTGGGCATCCGAGTAGGCGAAGCCGCCGACCAGTCCCTCCGGACGGAGGCCGGGCACCCGCCGGAGGGTCTCGGCGGCGTCGAGGCGACGATGGTGCTCCCCGGGACGTCCCGGCCCCCCCAGGAGGTCGTACAGGACGAGCCCGGCTCGGAGTGCCAGCGGAGCCCGCCACCCCCGGGAGAACCATCGAGGCGCATCGGCGAGGCCCCGATCCCGGTAGAGGGGGATGACGAAGCGAAGCGGGTGGTAGAGGAAGTCGGCGATCCGGGCGAGGACCTTCTGCTCCCGAAGCCCTTCGGCCACCAGATGAACATCGAGGTGGGGGAGGTAGCGGATCCCGCCGTGGAAGAGCTTCGTCGACCGGCCCGACGTCCCGTGGGCGAAATCCTCCTGTTCGACCAGGGCGACCCGCAGTCCCCGATCGGAGAGGTCGACGGCCGCGCCGCAGCCGGTGACCCCGCCGCCGATGATGAGCACGTCGAAGGGTCCGTCGTCGGCGAGGCGACGGAGGTGATCGGCTCGGGTCCAGCTCCCTGACACCGAGGGGACGGTACCTCGTGCCGACGACCCGTGAGGATCGGTCCGGCGCGTCGGTATGATCCGCCCGTGACCGCTGCCCTCTTCAGCATCCCCGACTGGCTGGCTCTGGGACGGGTGATCCTGGTGCCCGTCATCATGGTGCTCACCCGTCTGCAGGGGACGGTGGCCCACGCCCTCGGCTACGCCGCGGCCCTGTTCGTCGTCGCCGCCCTCACCGACTTCTTCGACGGCTATCTGGCCCGGCGGATGAAGGTCGAGTCGGTGCTCGGGGCCTTCCTCGACACCACGGCCGACAAGCTTCTCGTCACCGGCACGCTTCTGGCCCTCGTCTCGATCGACCGGGTCTCGATCTGGGCGGCGGTGATCATCATGATGCGGGAGTTCGTGGTGATGGCGTTGCGGGGCCTCGTCGCCATCGGCGGAGTCCAGGTTCGTCCCTCCCCCTGGGGGAAGGTGAAGGCCACCGCCCAGTTCGTCGCCATCGGGTTCTCGTTCCTGCGGTTCCCCGAGCGGCTGGGGCCGCTGTACTTCGACCAGTGGCTCATGTGGGTGGCGGTGATCGTCACCATCGCCTCCGGCTGGCAGTACGTGGCCAGGTTCTGGGACACGGTGCGGGCGTCACGCGCACCGGCATGACGGTCGTCATCACGGGCGGCACCGGCGTGGTGGGCGGTGCGGTCCTCCAGCGGCTGGTCGGCTCCGAAGACGAGGTCCGCGCCCTCGTCAGGAGCCGACGAGGGGCCGCACGGGTCGCCGCCCGAGGGGCGGTGCCGGTGGTCGGGGAGGTGGAGTCGCTTCCGTCGCTCGTCGAGGCCTTCCACGGCGCCGACGTCGTCTACCACGTGGCGGGCCGCAACGAGCTCTGTCCGACCGACCCCTCCGTGCTGTACCGGGTCAACGTCGACGGATCCCGCAACGTCGTCCGGGCCGCCCGGGTCGCCGGCGTCCGGCGACTCGTGTACACGTCGTCGGCGGCGACGATCGGAGAGCCGCGGGGGACGGTGGGCACCGAGGACACCCCCCACCGCGGATATCACCTCTCCCACTACGAGCGGTCCAAGTATCTGGCGGAGCAGGTGGTCTTCGCCGAAGCCGACGACCTCGAAGTGGTGGTCGTGAACCCGTCGTCGGTGCAGGGCCCGGGGCGTGCCTCGGGCACCGGCAGACTGCTGATCGACGTGCTGGCGGGTCGCCTCCCGGTCCTGGTCGACACCTGGATCTCGATCGTCGACATCGACGACTGCGCCGACGGTCACCTTCGAGCCGCAGCCCAGGGTCGGCCGGGGGAGCGGTATCTGCTCAACTCGTTCACCCTCAGGGTCGCCGACGCCCTCTCCCTCGCCGAGATCGTGGCGGGTCTCGACCTCCGGGTCAGGTTCCTGCCCGGATGGGTCGCCCGGGTCGGGGCGTCGGCGGTCGAAGCCGTCGCCCGGGCGACCGGACGAAGGCCACCGGTGTGTCGGGAGATGGTGAGGACGATGGTCCACGGACACCGATACGACGGCTCGAAGGCGGAGCGGGAGCTCGGGCTCCGATACCACACGCCCGAAGAGACCCTGGGTCGGCTGATCGCCTGGGCCCGGGAGGAGAGGCTGTTGCCCTCGTGACGCTGCGTTTGGCCTCCTCCCCGTCGACCGCCAAACTGGAGGCGATGGCCGACACCGTCTCCCTCGCCGACATCGTCCGTCTCATCGAGCAGGACATCCCCTTCAACCGACTGCTCGGCCTCGAGGTCGAGGAGTTCACCGGGGACACGGTCAAGGTCGGATTCGACGGACGGGACGACCTCATCGGGAACTACGCGCTGCGGGTCCTCCACGGCGGGGTGATCTCGGCGGCCCTCGACCTGGTCGGGGGCCTCACCGCCCTCGCCGCCATCCTTGAGGAGATGGACGACCAGACCCCCGAGGCCCTCGCCGAACGGTTCGCCCGCTTCGGCACCATCGACCTGCGGGTGGACTATCTGCGGCCCGGCTCGGGGACGCGGTTCACCGCCAGCGGGGTTCCGCTGCGGGTGGGTCGGCGGGTCGCCGTCACCCGGATGGAGCTCACCAACGAGCAGGACACGCTGATCGCGGTGGGGACCGGCACCTACATCACCGGCTGACGGGTCGGCGGCGGGCTCCGGGACGAAGGAGGGAGCCGCCTGGAGCAGGCTCCACCGTGCGTCCCCGTGGCGGCTCGACGGGACAACCGCCGAGACGCGATACGATCCGGCGGTCGGATGGCCGCACCCCTCTCTGCCCTGGTGGACCTGTGGCGCCCCACCCACCTTCCCGACGTCCCCGGGCGGTGGGTCGTGGCGCCGGGCGGGCGCGCCTTCGCCGTCGCCGGGCTCGCCGCCCGACTCGGGCGTCCCGTCCTCGTCGTGGTCCCCGGGGAGCGGGAAGCCTCCGAGCTCGTCGACGACCTCGGGCTCTTCACCGACGAGGCCCGGCTGCTCCCCGCCTGGGAGACCCTGCCCTTCGAGCACCTCTCACCGAACCTGTCCACGATGGCGCTGCGTGCCGAGGCGCGGCACCGGCTCGCCGCCAGGCGGACGGGGACGGTGGTGGTGGCGTCGGTTCGGGCGGCGATCCAGCGCCTGAGTCCGTCCTCCCCGGCACCGCTGCGGCTCGCCCCCGCGGAGACGGTCGACGTCCTCGAGCTGGCACGACGCCTCGCCGAGATGGGGTACGAACGAACCGACCGGGTCGAAGCCCGGGGAGAGTTCGCCGTCCGCGGAGGGATCGTGGACGTCTTCCCCGCCGGATCGGGTGAGCCGGTCAGGTTCGACTTCTGGGGTGACGAGATCGAGGAGATCCGCACGTTCTCGGTCTCGACCCAACGGTCCCAGGGGACCGTCGAGGAGGTCGAGGTCTTCCCCGCCCGAGAGTTCCGCCCCGATCCCGAGGTGATGGACCGTGCCCGGAAGCTGGTGACCGCCGAACCCTGGGCGGCGTCCACCTGGGAACGCCTCGCCGCCGGTCAGCTCTTCGCGGGGATGGAGTCGTGGATGCCGTGGCTGGCCGAAGCGCGGAGCCTCCTCGACGAGGCCGAAGAGCTCGGGGTGGCGGTGGTCGTGGTCGACCCGGTCGAGGCGGAGGGTCGGGCGGTCGAGCTCCGCACCGAGGAGGTCGACCTGGCGAAGGCACTCGCCCCGACCTGGGGGAAAGGGGCACCGGAGGCAGGGGAACATCCGGCCCTGTTCCTGGAGCCGCGATTCGACGGTGTCCTGGAGATGCCGTCGGTGCCGTCGAGCCCGGCCGACCCGGTGGTGACGGTGCGGACGTTGGACGCCACCCCCGGAGATCCGTCGTCGGTGGCGACGGCGCTGAGCCGTCTCGTCGCCGACCGGTACGTGGTCGTGGCGATGGACGGCGACGCGGCTGCCGACCGGGTCGCCAGGATCCTCGGAGAAGAAGGTCTCGCCCTCGACCGTCTCGAGCGGCTCGACCGGCCCGGATCCGGCATCCTCCCGGTGGGGATCCACCGCGGATTCGTGATGAACGATCCGGCGGTGGCGGTGGTCGGCGAACGGGAGATCGCCGGCCGTCGCCGAGCCCATCGTCGCCCCGGGCAGCGTCGCGCCGGGGTCGCCCCGTCCTACCGGGACCTGGAGCCCGGCGACTACGTCGTACATCACCGCCACGGGATCGGACGTTTCGAGGGGCTCGTCTCCCGCACCATCGCGGGGACCGAACGGGACTACCTGGTGATCACCTACGCCGGTGACGACCGGCTGTACGTTCCCACCGATCAGCTCGCCGCCGTCAAACGGTACACGGGTGGGGAGGCGCCACGGGTGTCGCGCATGGGCGGGCGGGACTGGTCGGAGACGAAGTCCAGGGTCCGGAAGGCGGTGGCGGCCGTGGCGGAGCAGGTCGTCGCCCTCCACCGTGCCCGAGCCGCGGCGACCGGTGTCGCCTTCGGTCCCGACACTCCCTGGCAGCAGGAGATGGAAGCCGCCTTCCCCTACGAAGAGACCCCCGATCAGCTCCAGGCCATCGCCGACGTCAAACGGGACATGGCGTCGGACCGACCGATGGATCGGCTCATCTTCGGTGACGTCGGATACGGGAAGACCGAGGTGGCGATCCGGGCGGCCTTCAAGGCGGTCGAGGCGGGACGGCAGGTGGCGGTGCTGTGCCCGACCACCCTGCTCGCCCAGCAGCATCACCAGACCTTCTCGGAGCGCTTCGACCCCTACCCGATCCGAGTGGAGGTCCTCAGCCGGTTCCTCACCGCTCGTCAGGCGCGGGAGGTGGTCGAGGGGATCGCCACCGGCGAGGTGGACGTGGTGATCGGGACCCATCGCCTCCTCTCCGACGACGTGAGGTGGAAGGACCTGGGGCTCCTCATCATCGACGAGGAGCAGCGTTTCGGGGTGGCGGCCAAGGACAAGATCCGGCGCCTCCGGGTGGGTGTCGACGTCCTCACCCTCACCGCCACCCCGATCCCCCGGACGTTGGAGATGGCCCTCACCGGCATCCGGGAGGTGAGCCACATCCGGACCCCGCCGGAGGATCGCCATCCGATCCTCACCTACGTCGGACCGTACGACGACCAGGCGGTCGCCGCCGCCATCCGCCGGGAGCTGCTCCGTGAAGGGCAGGTCTTCTACGTCCACAACCGCGTCCAGTCGATCGAGCGGGCCGTCGCCCACCTCCGGGAGCTGGTGCCGGACGCCCGCTACGTGATCGCCCACGGTCAGATGCCGGAGGGTCGCCTCGAGCAGGTGATGATCGACTTCTGGAATCGGGAGTACGACGTCCTGGTGGCCACCACGATCATCGAGTCGGGCCTCGACCTGCCCCAGGTGAACACGCTGATCGTCGA
>JALSJV010000296.1 GCA_026989215.1 Acidimicrobiia bacterium
CTTCGTCGCCCGCATCGCCGGGGTGCCCACCGACGCCGCCGATCGGGTCCTCGCCGACGTGGGTCTGGCCGCGGCGGCCGATCGGCCTGCGGGTCGGTCGTCCCACGGCATGCAGCGACGGATCGACCTCGCCCGCATGCTCATGCTCGAACCGGACCTGGTCCTGCTCGACGAGGCCCACGCCGGTCTCGACAAGGACGCCGAGGTCATCATCGACGCCATCCTGCGACGGGTCCGGGCCCGGGGCGGCGGCGGTCTGCTCGTGTCCCACGACGCCGGCCGGCTGGCCCGCCAGGTCGACCGGGTCCTCCGCATCGAAGCCGGAGCGACCGTGTGAGCCGGTTCTGGCGCCAGGCCCTCGGCGTCGCCAAACGCGACCTGCTGGTGGAAGGGCGCGCCGGGGAGGGGATCGGCATCGTGCTGCCCTTCGGGGCCCTGGCCATCTTCGTCGTGCCCCTCGCCACCAGCGGATCGGCCTCCCTCCTGGCCGACCTCGCCGCGCCGGTCTACTGGCTGGTGACCCTCCTCTTCGGGATGCAGCTCGCCCTCCGCCAGACCGCCACCGAGACCGTGCCCCAACGGCGGCTCCTCGTCCTCCTTGGCCTCGATCCGGTGGCACGTTTCGTCGGACGGACGCTCTCGGCCTCCCTCCTCCTCCTCGGCCTCCAACTCGTCCTCATCCCCCTCGTCATCCTCTTCTACGAGCCGGAGCCGGTGCCCGCCCCGGTCCGGATCCTCCCCGCACTCGTCCTCTACTCGGTCGGGCTCGCCATGTTGGGGACCCTGGCGGGGGATCTCACCGTCGGCCTCCGGACCCGGACCGCCCTCGCCCCCATGCTCGCCGCGCCCCTGGCGGTCCCCCTGGTGATGGGTGCGTCGCAGTCGCTGATCTCGGTATCCCAGGGCGACGGTATCCTCACCTGGACGTTGCTGCTCGTCGCCACCGACCTGGCACTGGCAGTGGCAGGAGTCGTGACCGCCCGACCGCTCGAGGAGACCGCGACGTGACGAAGAGAATCCTCCCGGTGCTGGCAGGCCTGGCCCTGGTGGCGGGCCTGTTCGTAGCACTCTCATCCCCCCCGGACGTCCTGCAAGGCGACTTCGTCCGGATCCTCTACATCCACGTCGCCAACGCCTGGCTGGCCTTCCTGGCCTTCGGCGTCACCGCCGCCGCCTCCATCGGATGGCTGGTCACCCGCCGAGCCGGCTACGACCGGGTCGCCGCCTCATCGGCGGAGATCGGCGTGCTGTTCACGGCGGTGACGCTGTTCACGGGGATGATCTGGGGCAAGCCCATCTGGGGCACGTTCTGGGATTGGGGTGACGCCCGGATGGCCTCGACGGCGCTGATGTTCTTCGTCTACCTCGGCTACCTGGCGCTCCGCCGGGCCACCCCCGACCGGGTGGCCCGGGCACGTCGGTCGGCGATCCTCGGGGTGATCGCCGTCGTCCAGGTGCCGCTCGTCTACTTCTCGGTGGTGCTGTGGCGCACCCTCCATCAGGGCCTGACGATCCGACCGGACTCGGTCCAGATGGAGCCCGAGATGCTCACCGCCCTCCTCGTCAACGTGGGAGCCTTCAGCGTCCTCTACCTCGCGCTGTTGGTTGCTCGGGTACGCCTGGCACGCCTGGAGGAGGCGATGGAGGTTCACGAGGAAGCTCCGGCGGGCAGTGCGGTGACCGCGCCGAGGCTGGAGACGGGGCCATGAGCGCTGCCTGGATCTGGGCCGCCTACCTCGTCACCTACGGGCTGATCCTCGGCTACGTGGTCTCCCTCGTCCGTCGAGCCCGCCAACTCACCCGGAGAGGATCATGAAGGGACGACGGATGTTCCTGGTGTTGGCCGTGGCGGGAATCGCCACCGCCGTGTTCTTCCTGGTCCAGAGCGCCCAGAGCGACGTGGTGTACTACCTGACACCTTCGGAGGCGACGTCCCGTCGCGCCGAGTTCCCCGACGGACGCCGCTTCCGCCTCGCCGGACTCGTCGCTCCGGGGAGCGTCTCCGAATCCGGCGGGCAGTACCGTTTCACGGTCACCGACGGTGCCGACGGCGTGCCCGTTCTCCTCACGGCCACCCCGCCGCAGCTCTTCGGTGAAGACGTCACCGTCCTCCTCGACGGCTACTGGGAAGACGGGGTCTTCGTCTCCGATCAGGCCCTCATCCAGCACGAGGAGACGTACGAAGCGCCCCAGGAGGCCTCGGTCGAGGCCCGAGGCTGATGTTCTCCCTGCTGGGGACCGTCGCCATCTGGACGGCCCTCACAGGATCGGGATGGCTGATCTGGAAGGGCGTCGTGCTCGTCCGTTCCGGTGCCCACGTCGACCTCGCGCCCCTCCGTCTCCCCCTCCGGATGCTGGTCGGGGGCGCGGTGGCGGCGATGGTGGTGCTGGAGGCGGCGATCCTCGGCAACGATTTCACGGTCTCCTACGTCGCCGACAACCACTCCATCTTCACGCCCTTCCCCTTCGACGTGGCGACGGCCTGGGCCGCCCTCGAGGGCTCGCTCGTGCTCTGGGGATTCGTCCTGGCGGTGTTCGTCTGGGTCACCGCCCGCACCGTCGGCCGAGAACCCGACCGTCTCGGCGTCGGAGCCCTCGTGACGTTGGGGATCATCGGGCTGTTCTTCTTCGGCCTCGTCGCCACCGTCGCCAACCCCTTCGAGGTCTGCGTCGAGGCGGCGGCGAACTCCTGCGCCGCATCCAGCCCTCTGCCGTGGGCGTCGGCGTCCGGCCCGTTGAACGGCGCCGGCCCCAATCCCCTGCTGCAGAACCACATCCTGATGGCGGTCCATCCGCCGCTGCTGTACCTCGGTTTCGTCGGTCTCGGTGTTCCGTTCGCCTACGCGATGTCGGCCCTGGCGCTGGGCATCCCCGGAGCCGACTGGCTCCGCCGCAGCCATCGCGCGACCCTGGTGGCGTGGAGCTTTCTGACGGCGGGAATCGTGCTGGGCGGGTGGTGGGCCTACGAGGTGCTGTCCTGGGGCGGGTGGTGGGCATGGGATCCCGTGGAGAACGCCTCCCTCATGCCCTGGCTGATCGCCACCGCCTTCCTCCACTCGGCGTCGGTGCAGAAGCGCCGGGGCATGCTCCGGGCGTGGAATCTCGTCCTGGTGATCGCCGCCTTCTCCCTCACCATCCTCGGGACGTTCCTCACCCGGTCGGGGACCGTCGCCTCGGTCCATACCTTCAGTCGATCCCCGATCGCGCCCGTCCTGCTGGTGTTCCTCGTCCTGGTCCTGGCCGTCTCGTTCACCCTGTTCGCCTTCCGGGCGGAGGCCGTGACCAGTTCGCCCCGCCTCGATTCGCCGTCGAGCCGTGAGGGGAGCCTCCTCCTCAACAACCTCCTCCTCACCACCTTCGCCTCGGTGGTGCTCGTGGGGACCCTGTATCCCCTCTTCCTCGAGGCGTTCACCGACCAGACGGTCGGCGTGGGGCGCCCCTTCTTCGATCGGTTCTCCGTCCCCCTCTCCTTCGCGCTCCTGCTCACCATGGGTGTGGGCCCGGTGATGCCGTGGCGGTTCGCTCGTCCCTCCCTGGTGTGGGCGCGTCTCCACGGGCCCCTTCGGTTCGCGCTGGCGATGGGGGCCCTCACGGTGGTCGTCTCCTCCCGGATCGGGTGGGTGGTCGCCGCGGTGGTGACCGGCACGTTCGTCATCGCCGTCATCGTCCGCCACCTCTGGGAACGGACCACGGAGGGGATGCGCCGTCGGAATTCGAGCCGGATCGACGAGCTCCGGCGTCTCGTGCGCGCCGACCCGGGCTACTGGGGAGGCCAGATCTCCCACGCCGGAGTGGCCCTCGTCGCGATCTCGATCGCGTTCGCCACCAACCTGGCCGTCCGCGACGAGGTTCGGATGTCACCCGGCGCCACCGTCGCCTTCGCCGGCTACGAGCTGACCTACGTCGGATCCTCCCTCGAGGCCGGTCCGGACCGACAGATCCAGGGCGCCCGGCTGGAGATCGTCCGCGAAGGTGAGCTCCTCGGCGAGTTGACCCCGCGGATCAGCGCGATCGGCGGTGTGACGATCGGAACCCCGGCGGTACTCACACGGGGAAGCGAAGACCTGTACCTGACCTTGAGGTCGATCTCCCCCGACGGGATCATCCTCCAGTTGAGCACCTCGCCGCTCCAGTGGCTGATGTGGGTCGGCGGGTTGCTCACCGCCGCCGGAGGCTTCGTCGCGCTCCGCGCCCGCAAGGCACCTCGAGTCCCGGCAACCGCCCATGTCTGATCGCCGGCGACTCCTCGGAACCCTCTCGACGCTGCTCCTCGCCGCGTTCGTGGTGGGTGCCGTCGCCACCGCCGATCCTCCCGCCGCCGACCGGGCCCGTGCCATCGGCATCCGGGTGAAATGCCCCGTCTGTGCCCGGGAGACGATCTTCGACTCCCAGGCCGGGATCGCCCAGGACATGATGGCGCTCGTCCGCGAGCGGATCGCCCAGGGCGCCACAGACGAGGAGATCATCGACGAGCTCCTCGCCGGATACCCCGGCTCGTCCCTTCTCGATCCACCCCTCTCGCCCGCGACGGTCCTGCTCTGGGCGGTGCCAGGACTCGCGTTGGCGGCGGGGGTGGTCCTCGGCTTCGGACGACGGCGGAGACCCACGTACGATGTCCCCTTGGAGAGTTCTTCACGATGAGCGCCACCACCGACCCCCGACGTCTCCACCTCGAAGAGACCATCGCCCAGGCGACCCGTGACCTCGCAGAGCTCGAAGAGCAGGTCGCCACCGGAGAGATCGACGCCGAGACGGCTGCCGAGCTCCGCGCCGCCTACGAGGAGGAGCGTGATCAGGCCCGCGAGCTGCTGGCGGCGCTGGGCCCTTCTCCCGATGACGAGGAAGCTCGGCAAGCCAAGCGCTCCCGGCGCAGAGTCCTGGTGGGGGCGCTCATCCTCGTGGCGGCCCTGGGCTCGGTGGTCTTCTCGGTGATGCGCTCCGTCACCGACCGGGCGAACCCCGCCCTGCAGGGGACCGCCGCGGCGGGGCCGATCGATCCGGACTCGGTGTCGAACGAGACGTTGGAGGCGGTGATCGCCGCCAACCTCGACAACCCCCAGATCAACGGGATGCGATTCGCCCTCGCCGACCGCTACTTCGAGGCGGGCGACTACGCAAAGGCGTTCCCTCACCTTCAGGCGATCCTGGAGAGCGATCCCCCCCCGGAGCTGGCGACGGCGACCCTGGTGAGGCTCGGGTGGATGGTCTACGACGGGAATCAGGAGGTGGAGCTCGCCGCGTCGCTCATCCGTCAGGCGCTCGACATCACGCCCGACTACCCCCTCGGGCTGTACCTCCTGGCCCGGGTCGAATGGTGCGGCGCAGGCGACCCGGCCGCTGCCGTGCCGCTGCTCGAACAGGCCATGGCGAACCCGGAACTGGACTCGGAGTCTCGGTCGGTGATCGAGGCGGATCTGGCCGTGGCGCGGGCGGGCGGCCCCTGCTCGTGACCCGAGCGCGGGGGATCAGGTTCGCGGCGCTCACGGTGGTAGGTCTCGCAGCGCTCCTCGGGGTCGTCTTCGCCGGACGTCTCGACACGAATCCCCGTCTCGTCCCCTCACCCCTCATCGGCAGGCAGGCCCCCACCTTCGACCTCCCGTTGCTGGCGAGGGAGGGCACGGTGCGCCTCGGCGACTTCCGCGGCGAGATCGTCGTCGTCAACTTCTTCGCCTCGTGGTGCCTTCAGTGCCGGCTCGAGCATCCCGCTCTCGTCGAGACCGCCCGGGCCTTCGCGGGCTCCGGGGTTCGGTTCATCCAGATCGTCTTCCAGGACACACCGGAGAACGCCGCCGCCTTCCTCGACGAGCTCGGGTGGAGCGAGGTGACCGTGTACGCCGTCGATCCCGGGAGCCGTGCCGCGATCGCCTTCGGCGTGTTCGGCATCCCCGAGACCTTCTTCATCGACCCCGAGGGGGTCGTGGTCGGCAAGATCCAGGGCGCGTCCACCGCCCTCGTGCTCGGTGAGACCATCGACACCATCCGGCGAGGTGAGGATCCGGGACAGCGGGTGGTCGGCGAGACGCGGTCGGCACCGACGCGTTGACGTCAGGGGATCACCTCGATCGAGACCTCGGAGGGTGGCGGGTCGTCGAGCGCGGCACCACCGACACCGAAGAGGTACCGCTGGAAGAACGCCACCAGATACTCGTCGATGATGGGAAAGATCCGCTCCGCCGGGATCGGGCCCTTCAGACCGATGAGGGAGCCCACCGGTGAGAAGGCCGGGGTGAGCACGAAATCGTTGTGGGCGGTCCCTTCGATCCCGACCCAGTACGAGACCGACGGACTCCGCTCCGCGAGGCCTCGGAGCCGTCCGTCGTTGGGGAGGACACGCCACTCGTCGGATCTCATGAACAGGCTGGGGACTTGGAGCTCCCGGGCGACGATCCGGTTGGGAATCGGTTCGACCCAGGGGTCGAGACCCAACACGGCTCGACACCGCTCGTCCTCGAGACAGAACTGGACGGCGGCGCCGCCGCCGGCCGAATGCCCGTACACGCCGACGGCCCCGAGGTCGGCCATGGCGGCCACGTCGCCGAAGGGCCCGTCGGGGCCTTCGGCGAGGGCGTCGACGATGGCCTGGAGATCGGTGGTGTAGGTCTCGAGCAGTCGGGCAGCGGCCTTCTCGTACTCCTCGTCCGAGACCTCGTCGGGATCGGGCAACGCGTCCGGGTCGAAGGGGACGGACCGCCCGTCGGGAAACACCGCCGTGATCGCCGCATAGGTGTGGTCGGCGGCGATGACGAGGAACCCATGACTCGCCAGCGACTCCAACTGGTTGAGGGCGAGGGAGCGGGATCCCGTCCACCCGTGAGCGTAGATGATGACGGGAATCGTGCCCGAATACGGCTCGCCCTCCGGGTAGCTGTGGGATTCGACGCCGCGGGTGTGGTCCAGGAAGAAGCCGGGGAACCCCTGGCGTCGGGCGAGGGCGGGCGCCACCGCATCGAAGTCGGGGAGCCAGGGCAACGGCTCGACACCCTCCGGGACCATGGCCGGATACCAGACCTGGACCGGGATCCGGCGCGGCATCCCAGGGATGGGGCCGTACACCTCTTCGGTCTCCTTCTGCACGAGCGTGAAGGTGCGGGTGGCGACCTGGAAGGGACCGGTCGGCTCGGGGAGCGAGGGGACCGGCAACGCGGCGGGGAGCAGCACCATCAGGCCCGCGCCGAGGATGCCGAGGGCCCCGCGGCGAAACCGCCGGTATCCGCGTACCCGACGGTCTTCCCAGCCGATGTCGTCCACCGCCAACCCCAACACCCCCAGGTGGAGCGGGACGAGCTGCCAGCGAAAACCCTCGAAGATCCACTGGGCGACGTCGAGGAGGATCAGCAGCGCCGCCATCCAGCCGCGTCGCCAACGCCGGCCGGTGACGACCGGCCAGTAGATCGCTCCGACCGCGACCGCGACGAGGATCGATTCCAGGGGACGCATGGATCTGGGGCTTTGGGGGCGGTCCGGAACCCTACCGGGCCTCGGTCCGCTTTCTCGGATCGAGGAGCGCCGCGGCGACGTCGGCGCCGTCAGCCGCTGGCGACCAGCTCGTCGAGCAACGCCCGGATCTCCGCCTCGGGCCGCTGACCCGGCCAGGCATCCACGACCCGCCGCTCGGCGTCGAGCACGACCGTGACCGGCTGGAAGGGAATCCCGTAGGCCCTGAAGATCTCCTCGTCCTCATCGAGGCCCCACATGACGATCCCCGAGGGAAGCAGCTCCTCGGCGGCGGCCGCGGTGCGTTCGAACGTCGCCTTCCAGGCCGGGGCGACGAAGGCCACCTGGTCGGCATAGTCCCTGGAGATCCGATCGACGACGGGCAACTCCCGCCGACAGATCCCTCACCATTCGGCCCAGAAGATCATGTACACGGGCCGCGCCTCCTCGGAGAGGGTGAACGTCCCACCGTCACCGAGCGCCAACGTGAAATCGGGGGCCACGGCTCGGGAGTCGGAGCCGCCGGACGCAGGGCTCGGAGACGGCCCTGGTCGCGACACGGGTTCGGATCCGGCAGCGCACGCTGCGGCGACCAGGGCGACGACGACGAGGAGGACGGCACGGCGCATGGGCGGTCAGTCTATGGACCTCCCCGGCCCTAGTGGTAGTGAACATCCACGAAACTCGCCGACCGTCACGAGCTCACGTGGCGGGGACAGCGGCCGACGAACGCGAAGTGGGTGCTGTCCACCTGGTACCCGTAGCGACGCTCCAGCACCGCCATCAGCTCGCCGACCTCCTCACGGGGGACGTCGACCGTGGCCCCGCAGACCTCACACACGAGATGATGGTGATCGTCCGCTCCACTGAGGTGGACGACGGAGGGCCCGTGGCCGAGGTGGACGTGGTGGAGGAGGCCCGCCCGGTCCAGCGCGTCGAGGGTGCGATAGACGGTGGACAGGTCGATGGTCCCACCCAACTCGCGCTCCGCCCGCGTTTTCAGTTCGGCGGCGGTGAGGTGGGACGAATGGGCGGCTGCGAGGACCGCGCAGAGCGCCCGGCGGGGTCTGGTGACCCGGAGGCCGGACGAGCGGAGGGCCGCCACCAGATCGTCCGTGCTGACGTGCACGGCCCCTCACTCCCCCCGCAGGCTGCGGCTCCGTTCCACCACCTGGTCGAGGACTCGACGAGCGGCGCCCGAGTCGATCGCCTCGGCAGCCAACCTCACCCCCTCGACGAATCCTTCGGCGAGGCCGGCCGCCACGAGGGCCGGGGCGGCGTTGACCAGGGCGACGTCGCGTCGGGGCCCCGGCGCACCGTCGAGGATCTCGGTGATGATCGCCGCGTTGGTCTCGGCGTCCCCTCCCAGGAGGTCCTCGGGCCGGGCCCGGGCCACGCCGAAGTCCTCCGGGGTGAACTCGGCGTGGGTGATCTCCCCGTCCCGTAACCGGTAGATGAAGGTCGGGCCGGTCGTCGTCACCTCGTCGAGCCCGTCCTCCCCGTAGTAGACGAAGGCGTACTCGGATCCCAACCTCGCCAGCACGCCGATCATCCGCTCGGCCATGGCCGGATCGGAGACACCGATCGCCTGGCGTCTCGCCCCCGCCGGGTTGGCGAGCGGCCCGAGGAAGTTGAAGACCGTGGGGATGCCCAGCTCGCGACGGACGGGCGCCGCGTGCCTCATCGCCGGGTGGTACCGGGGGGCGAAGAAGAACCCGAACCCGACTTCGCGGACGAGCGCGGCCGTCGCATCGGGGCTGAGGTCGATGGCCACCCCGAGCGCCTCGAGCACGTCGGCCGATCCGCACCGCGACGACGCCGACCGGTTCCCGTGTTTGGCGACCTTCGCCCCCGCCCCGGCGGCCACGAACGCCGCCGTCGTGGAGATGTTGAAGGTGCCGGAGCGGTCACCACCGGTGCCGGCGGTGTCCACCACCGGAACGCCGACATCGACCGTGACGGCGGCGGAACGCATCGCCTCCACCAGGCCGGTCATCTCCTCGACGGTCTCGCCCTTGATGCGAAGCGAGACGATGAACGCGGCCGTCTGGGCCGGGGTCGCCTCGCCGCTCATGACGGCGTCCATTGCCGCCCGCGCCTCGTCCCGACCGAGGTCGCCGCCGTCGGCGAGCCGACCGAGGATCTGAGACCACTGCATGGAGCGGCGATTGTAGGGGCTCGACGAGGAGACGCCCGGCTCGACACACCTCGCCGGTACAATGCCCGGCGGCACGGAGGCTCGCTCTGCTCTACTTCCTGTACGGCGCCCGTCTCGATCCGGACCGCCTCGCCGAGGTGGCACCCGGAGCCACGTTCGTGCGCATCGCGCATCTTCCGGAGACTCGGCTGTCGTTCCCCCTCTACCGACCCGAGCTGGGCGGCGGGCTTCCGTCGGTCACACGCGAACCGGGGCACACGGTCTGGGGTGCCCTCTTCGAGGTCTCCGATGACGAGGCGGCCGCCATCGACGCGGCGGAGGCCGCCGAGGGACGTGCCCCGACGACCGAGTTCCGGGCGGTGGACCGGGAGGGAACCACCTACCGGGTCGTCACCCACGTCGCCGCCGCCGACGGAGAGTACGAACCCTCCCGCGAGTACATGGCGGCGGTGGTGACCGGCTCCCGACGGTGGCAGCTTCCCACCGGCTGGATCGCCGGTCTCGAGGAGTACGTGGAAGAGCCTCTGATCTGAGGCGACGCG
>JALSJV010000297.1 GCA_026989215.1 Acidimicrobiia bacterium
CGGGAACACCCTCAGCCGGATGGGCCTCGGGCCCGGACGTGGTGCACCTCCCCCGAGTGGAGCACCGCCACGCCCGTCGCCGTCTCCACCACGAGGCCGCCGAAGGCGTCGACGTCGACCGCCCTCCCCCGTCCCTCCGGCTCCCACGTGATCTCGGCCCCGAGGGTGCGGCAGCGTCGCCGATAGCGCTCCCGAGGCCACGACCGAGGGCCGGGCTCCAACAGCTCCACCAACAGATCGGCCCACGCCCGGCCAAACCGCTCCACCTCCGGCGAGCCCGGGTCGGCGTCGTGGACGCCCGCCCTGCCCGGGGGCGGAGCAGGCCACCAGAGGTTGACTCCGCATCCCACGATCACGAGCGCCCCCGACGCCTCGACCAGCAGCCCGCCGACCTTGCCCCGATCCGTGACCAGGTCGTTCGGCCACTTCAGGCCCACGTCGAGGATCTCGGCGGCGGCGAGACCGGCCACGAGCGGGATCGGCCCCCGCTCCGCTTCCGGCCACCGGGTCCGAAAGGCGTAGGAGGCGGCCACCGCCCGGGGTGCGTTCTCCCATGCCCGCCCGGTCCGTCCCCGGCCGGAGGTCTGCCGGTGGGCGACGACCAGCACCGGGCCGTCCCCGCAGAGGGACCGGGCGACGTCCTGGGTGGAGGTCACCTCGTCGAAGACGTGGAGGGAATAGGGTGTAGCCATCGGCCCTGGCGCAGAGTCCAACGTGGGCCAGCCTATCGGGAGGATCCGGTTGGGTACCGAAGATCGCATCGAGGAGCTGCGCCGGCTGCGGGAGGAAGCCCTGCACGCCGGGAGTCGTCGTGCCATCGACCGTCAGCACGAACTCGGGAAGTTGACGGCGCGGGAACGCCTGGAGCTGCTGCTGGACCAGGGTTCGTTCCAGGAGATCGACATGTTCGTGCGGCATCAGGCCCGGGGCTTCGGTATCGAGAACCGACGCCCCCTCGGCGACGCGGTCGTGACCGGGTGGGGTCGGATCGACGGTCGGACCGTGTTCGTCTTCGCCGAGGATTTCACCGTGTTCGGAGGGAGTCTGGGGCGTGCGGTCGCCGACAAGATCTGCAAGGTGATCGATCTGGCCATGGAGACGGGAGCCCCCCTCATCGGCCTCAAGGACTCCGGCGGCGCCCGGATCCAGGAGGGGGTGGCTGCCCTCGACGGCTACGGGCGCATCTTCGAGCGGAACGTGCGGGCGTCCGGGGTGATCCCCCAGATCTCGGTGATCATGGGGCCCTGCGCCGGGGGCGCGGTCTACTCGCCGGCGATGACCGACTTCATCTTCCAGGTCGACGGGGCCAGCCACATGTTCATCACCGGCCCGGACGTGATCAAGGCGGTGACCGGCGAGGACGTCACCTTCGAGGAGCTGGGCGGTGCCTTCACCCACGGCGGGACGTCGGGTGTCACCCACTTCGTGATGCCGACGGGGAAAGACGCCCTCGAGGCGGTGCGGTACCTGCTGTCGTTCCTCCCCCAGAACAACATGGAGGTCCCCCCCTACTTCGCGCCGAGCGACCGCCGCGACCGGGTGGAGGATGCCCTCGACGAGATCATCCCCGACTCCTCCACCCAGCCCTACGACATGGTCGAGGTGATCACCCGGGTGATGGACGACGGAGAGTTCTTCCAGGTCCACGAGCACTTCGCCAAGAACATCGTGGTGGGGTTCGGCCGGCTCGACGGCCATCCGGTGGGGGTCGTCGGCAACCAGCCGTCGGTGCTGGCGGGAACCCTGGACATCTCCGCCTCGGAGAAGGCGGCCCGGTTCGTGCGGTTCTGCGACGCCTTCAACATCCCCCTGATCACCTTCGTCGACGTCCCCGGGTTCCTCCCCGGAGTCGACCAGGAGCATGGCGGCATCATCCGCCACGGCGCCAAGCTCCTCTACGCCTACTGCGAGGCGACCGTGCCCCGGGTGACGGTGATCACCCGCAAGGCGTATGGGGGCGCCTACCTCGTGATGAACGCCCGCGGGGTCCGCGCCGACCTGGTCTACGCCTGGCCCAGCGCCGAGATCGCGGTGATGGGCGCCCAAGGGGCCGTGAACGTGATCTTCCGCCGGGAGCTGGCGGACGCCGACGATCCCGACGCCCGGCGGGCCGAACTGATCGCCGACTACGAACGCCAGTTCAACAACCCCTACCGTGCCGCCGAGCTGGGACTCGTCGACGAGGTGATCGAGCCCCGCCACACGAGGATCAAACTCATCGAGGCCCTCGACATGCTCCGGACCAAGCGCGAGATCCTGCCCGCCCGCAAGCACGGGAACATCCCGTTGTGACCATCCCGTAGGATGCGACCGATGGAGTCTTTGCTCGTCGCCAACCGGGGGGAGATCGCGGTCAGGATCCTCCGCACCGCCCGCGAGATGGGGTTGCGGACCATCGCGGTGTACTCGGAGCTCGACCGCGACGCCCTCCACGTCGAGCTCGCCGACGAGGCCTGGAACATCGGACCGGCGCCGGCGGCCCAGTCGTACCTGGACATCGACCGGATCCTCCGGGTCGCCACCGAAGCCAAGGCGTCGGCGATCCACCCCGGCTACGGTTTCCTCGCCGAGAACGCCGAGTTCGCCCGCCGCGTCGCCGAGGCCGGGATCATCTGGGTGGGGCCTCCCCCAGAGGCGATCGCCACGATGGGCGACAAGATCGCCTCCCGGCGGGCGGCCGCCGCGGCCGGAGCACCGACCGTCCCCGGAACCACCGAGCCTCTCGAGTCCGTCGAGGAGATCAAGGCGGTGGCGGCCGAATTCGGGTACCCCGTCGCGATCAAGGCGGCGCACGGTGGGGGCGGCAAGGGGCTCCGGGTCGTCCGCTCACCCGACGAGGTGGAGGACGCCTTCGAGGGCGCGCGCCGCGAAGCGGACGCCTACTTCGGCAACCCCGAGGTGTACGTCGAGCGATATCTGGATCGGCCCCGTCACGTCGAGGCGCAGATCCTCCTCGACACCCACGGCAACGCCCTGTTCCTCGGGGAGCGGGACTGTTCGGTGCAACGCCGTCACCAGAAGCTGATCGAGGAGACCCCGTGCCCCCTCTTCGACGACGAGCGACGGCGGGCGTTCGGTGAGGCCGCCCTGGCGGTCGCCCGGGCCTGCGGGTACGTGAATGCGGGAACCGTCGAGTTCCTCGTCGACGAGAATCTCGACTTCTACTTCCTGGAGATGAACACCCGGCTCCAGGTGGAACACACCGTCACCGAGATGGTGACGGGGATCGACCTGGTGCGCCAGCAGCTGCTGATCGCGGCCGGGGAGCCCCTGGACCTCGGTGACCTCACCCCACGGGGCCACGCCCTGGAGCTGCGGATCAACGCCGAGGACCCGTATCGGAACTTCATGCCCACGCCGGGCCGGATCGTGGATTATCGGGAACCCGCCGGTTTCGGCGTCCGCGTGGACAGCTGGATCCGGCCCGGAACCGCCATCTCCCAGTACTACGACAACCTGATCGCCAAGCTGGTGGTGTGGGGCCGTGACCGTACCGAGGCCATCGAACGGGCACGCCGCGCCCTCGCGGAGTACGAGATCACCGGCGTCTCCACCACGATCCCCGCCTTGGAGGCGGTGCTGGAACATCCCGACTTCGTCGAGTCCCGCCACTCGACCCGGTGGCTGGAAGATCACCTCGTCCTGGAGCCCGGAGACCCCGACGTCGCCCCGTCCCTCCCCAGCGAGGAGGAGATGGTCCGCAAGGAGATGACCGTCGAGGTCGGGGGACGCCGCTTCGTCGTCGCCTACTGGGTGCCCGCCACCGCTCCCACCGAGACGGGTGCACCACGCAGGAAACCGCCCAAACTCGACACCGCGAAGGTTCCCGAGGCCACCGACGGGATCGTGGCCGCCCCGATGCAGGGGACGATCGTCAAGCTCCATGTGAAGGCGGGCGATTCGGTGGCGGCGGACGACCCCATCTGTGTTCTGGAGGCGATGAAGATGGAGAACGAGGTCCGCTCCCCCGTGGCCGGCGAGGTGATCGAGCTGCGAGTCCAGGCAGGAGATACCGTCGCTCCCGGAGCGGTGATCGCGATCGTCAAGTAACCCGCCCGTTTTGGCACCCAGATCGCGCGTCATACGCGACATCCAGGTGCCAAAAGCGGACCCGGCGCTCCCCTCCTCTCGTTTTGGCACCCAGATCGCGCGTCATACGCGACATCCAGGTGCCAAAACGGGGCTGGAGGTCGGGACCGGGTCACTCGGCGGCGTCGGCCAGGGACTCGGAGAGGCTCGGATGCACCATCAAGGTCTCCGTGAGGGTGTGGGTCTTCACCTTCGCCTGTACCGCCAGCGCCAAGATGCCGATCAGCTCCGACGCCCGGTGCCCGACGATCGTCCCGCCCAGCACGATCCCTGCCGCCGGATCGGAGATGACCTTGGCGAACCCCCGGACGGAGCCGTGGATCAGGCTGCGGGGGTTGGCGGCGAAGGGAACCTTGGTGATCCGCACCTTGCGGCCTTCGGCGGCCGCGGTCGCCTCCTCCAGTCCCACCGAGGCGATCTCCGGCTCGGTGAAGATCGCCTGGGCGACCTTCGTGTAGTCCATCGGCGTCTCGGGATGACCCAAGGCGTGGCGTGCCAGCTTCCGCCCCTGGACCGACGCCACCGACGACAGCAACATCTGTCCGGTCACGTCGCCCGCGGCGTAGATGTGGGGCACGGTGGTCCGCTGAAACTCGTCCACCTTCACGAACCCGCCCTCGGTCTCCACCCCCAGATCCTCCAAACCCAGCCCCGCGCTGTTGGGCACCGCACCGATCGCCAACAGGGCGTGACTCCCCCGGACCGTCCGGCCGTCCTGGACCTCCACCACCACCTCGTCGCCCTCCCGACGGATCGCCACCGCCCGCGCCCCCTTGAGCAGTTCGACACCCCGCTCCAGGAAGTCCTCTTCGAGCACGGCGGCGACCTCGGGGTCCTTGTGGGGAAGGACCTGTTGACGGCTCACCAGCAGCGAGACCCGGGCCCCGAGGCTGGCGAAGATGTGGGTCATCTCCACCCCCGTCACCCCCGAACCCACGATCACCATGTGCTGGGGCACCTCGGTGAGGCCGTAGGCGTGACGGGTCGTGAGGATCCGCTCACCGTCCACGTTCGCCCATTCGGGGGCCCGGGGCCGGGAGCCGGTCGAGATGAGGGCGTAGTCGAAGGAGAGCTCCCGCACCCCCTCGTCGGTCTCGGCGATCGCGTCGTGGAGACCCGTGAACCTGCCCCGCCCCCTGACGATCTCCACCTCTTGGGACTCGAGCAGGGTCACCTGTTTGGCGGAGAGGTCGTCGGAGATCCCTCTCACCCGTTCGGCGAGATGGGCCAGGTCGACCCGGGCCGGCCCGGGGACGATGCCGAGGTTCTCGGCCCCGATGATCGCCTGCATCCGAATCGAGGACGCCACCATCGTCTTGGAGGGGATGCAGTCCCAGAGGTGGGCCGCTCCCCCGATCACCGAGTCCTCGACGAGGGTGACCTGGGCGCCGAGGGCGGCGGCGGTCGTGGCGGCGCTCGTCCCGGCGGGCCCGGCACCGATGATGAGAAACCTGGGTCCGTGATCGTCTGACATGTTCACTCCGGTGGTGGATCCGTTGGTGTGCCCGCGGCGGCTCCGCGCCGACGTCGGGGGCTCAGCCGGGACGGTACTCGCCGAACACCCGCCGCAGGGCGTCCGACACCTCACCGACCGTCGCCCGGAGTTCCAGGGCCCGACGCATCGGTGGCAGCAGGTTGGTGTCGGTGGCCGCGGCCGCGCTGACATCGTCGAGGGCTCGCTCGACGGCGGCGGCGTCCCGGGTGGCTCGCAGTTCGGCGAGACGCTCCTTCTGATCCTCCTCCAAAGCCGGATCCACCACGAGGACCGGCACCTCCGGCTCCTCGTCGGCGACGAACCGGTTGACCCCGACGACCACGGACTCCCCGGAGTCCTGGCGACGCGCCTCCGCGTAGGCCGCTTCCTCGATCTGGCGCTGCATCCATCCGGCTTCGATCGCCGCCACCGCACCTCCTCGAGCCTCGATCTCCTCCAGCAGCTCGGTGGCCTTCTCCTCGACGGCGTCGGTGAGCGCCTCGACGAAGTAGGAACCGGCCAGGGGATCGACCGTGTCGGCGACCCCCGATTCGTAGGCGAGGATCTGCTGGGTGCGGAGGGCGATGGTGGCCGACCGCTCCGTCGGCAGGCCCAGTGCCTCGTCGAAGGCGTTCGTGTGCAGCGACTGGGTGCCGCCGAGCACCGCCGCCAGCGCCTGCACGGTGGTGCGGACGATGTTGTTCTCCGGCTGTTGGGCGGTGAGGGTGCTGCCGGCGGTCTGGGTGTGGAACCGCATCGCCCACGACTTCGGGTTCTTCGCCCCGATGACCTCTCGCATGAGACGAGCCCACATCCGGCGGGCCGCCCGGAACTTGGCCACCTCCTCGAAGAACTGGTTGTGCCCGTTCCAGAAGAACGAGAGCCGAGGGGCGAACCGGTCCACGTCGAGACCGGCGGCGATCGCCGCCCGCACGTAGGCGAGGCCGTTGGCGATGGTGAAGGCGAGTTCCTGGGCCGCGGTCGCACCGGCTTCACGGATGTGATAGCCCGAGATCGAGATCGTGTTCCACGCGGGCAGCTCGGAGGCGGCGTAGGCGAACAGGTCGGTGACGAGCCGCATCGACGGGGCGGGGGGATAGATGTAGGTCCCCCTGGCCACGTACTCCTTCAGGATGTCGTTCTGGACCGTCCCCCGGATCCGATCCTTCGGGACCCCCTGCTCGGTGGCGACGATCTCGTAGAGGAGCAGGAGGATGGCCGCGGTGGCGTTGATGGTCATCGAGGTCGAGACCGTCCCGAGGGGGATCCCGTCGAAGAGCCGCCTCATGTCGTCGATCGAGTCGATCGCCACCCCCACCTTGCCCACCTCACCGGCCGCCATCGGATGGTCCGAGTCGAGACCCATCTGCGTGGGGAGGTCGAACGCCACCGACAGGCCCGTCTGTCCCGCCTCCAGCAGGGCTCGGAAGCGACGGTTCGTCTCCTCGGCCGTCCCGAACCCGGCGTACTGCCGCATCGTCCAGAGACGGCCCCGGTACATGGTGGGGTAGGGACCGCGGGTGTAGGGATACTCCCCGGGCCGTCCGATCCGGGCGGGGTCGGGAGGAGTGTCGTAGAGGACGTCGATCTCGATCCCGGAGCTCGTGTATCGGGGTTCGACCATGAAACCGGTATTCTGTCGGGGACGGGCATCGTACCCCGCAACTTTCCGGTGACCTCCGACGTTGAAGAGTGGAGATGTCGCGACGTTCCCCCATCCACGAGATCGAAGCGCGCGAACGGCGCGGCCGATGGTTCCCCGGCCTGGCCGGACTCCTGATCATCGGCCTCATCGCCTCGACGTGGGTCGGCCTCTTCAGCTTCATGACCGCCAACGCCGCCATGGGCACCCTCAGCGACCTGGAGGCGGACTGGGTTCCGAACGTGGAGGCGATGTCCCTCGATCTCCCCGACCTCTCCCGGGTGTCGAAGGTCTACGCCGCCGGCGGCGAGCTCCTCGCCGAGCTCCACGACGGCCGGGTGAGCGAACCGGTTCCCCTCGACGACATCCCGCCCCTGGTGGTGCAGGCAGTCCTCGCCGCCGAAGACGCCGACTTCTTCGACCACCGTGGCGTCGACTTCTCGGCGATCGTGTCCGCCTTCGTCGACAACATCCTCAACGACACCCAGCGCGGCGGCTCCACCATCACCCAGCAGGTCGTCAAGCAGAACTTCGTCGGCAACGAGCTGACGATCCGGCGGAAGGTCACCGAGGCCTTCGTCGCCGCCGAGCTGGAGCGCCGATACACCAAGGAGCAGATCCTCGAGTTCTACCTCAACTCGGTGTATTTCGGGTCGGGCGCCTACGGGGTGAAGGCCGCCGCCCGTGAGTTCTTCCAGAAGGACCTCGACCAGCTCACGGTGGAGGAGGCGGCGACCCTCGCCGTTCTGGTCCGCAACCCCTCCCTCTACAACCCGAGGAAACGCGCCGGGATCGTCCTCGAGCGTCGGGACAGCGTCATCGACCAGATGGTCGAGGAGGGTTGGATCACCGAGGCCGAGGCGGCTCGGGCGAAGGCCCGGCCGCTGCGCGTGGCCGAGCATGTGGCGTTCCGAGGTGAGGCCGAGCACGTCGTCGCCGAGGTGAAGCGTCAGCTCCTCAACGACCCCGAGTTCGCCTTCCTCGGGGCGACCCGGGAGGAACGGAAGCGGGCGATCTTCGGCTGCGCCGCCGACGACACCGCCTGTCAGGGCGGTGGAGGCTTGCGGATCGAGACGACCCTCCGCCTCGACCTGCAGCGTGAGGCGAACCGCATCCTCGACGAGTGGCTCCCCCTGCCGCCCTTCGACGAGAACCTGGAGCTGTGCCGCAAGCTCTTCCCGTCGACCCCCGAGGACGAGCTGATCGCCTACGCCGAGGCCCACTCGTGCGCCCCGACGGGGGCGATCGCCACGGTCGACAACCAGACCGGGGCGGTCCTGGTGATGGCGAGCGGCCTGCCCTTCGACTTCACGCAGTTCGATCTGGCGGTGCAGGGGCGTCGCAACCCGGGTTCGGCCTTCAAGCCCTTCGGGCTCGTCGCCGCGCTGGAGAACGGGATCACTCTGAACACCTTCTACGACGGTGAGAGCCCGCAGGAGATCGAGTGTCCCTACACCTGTTCGGCGCTGGGGAACATCTGGAGGGTCTCCAACGCCGGGCCGTCGTATCCGGTGATCCCCCTCGACCGGGCGACGAGCTCCTCGGTGAACGTCGTCTACGCCCAGCTCTCCTTGGAGGTGGGACCCGAGCGCATCGCCGAGGTCGCCCACCGGATGGGGATCCAGTCGGAGCTGCAGCCCGTACCGTCGATCGTGCTCGGCACGAGCTCCGTCTCGCCCCTGGAGATGGCGTCCGCCTACTCGAACTTCGCCACCAACGGCCAGTGGGCGAAGCCGTATCTGATCTCCCGCATCGTCGACGCGGACGGGAACGTCATCTACGAGCACGAGGTGGAGGTCCGCCAGGTCGGCAACCCGGCGGTGTTCGCCGCCGCCCGTCGGCCGCTGATGCGGGTCCCGACCGGGGCCGGGACGGCTCCCCGGGCCAACATCGGTCGTCCCCAGGGCGGGAAGACCGGAACCCACCAGGACTTCAAGGATGCCTGGTTCGTGGGGTTCGTACCCCAGTACTCGACCGCGGTGTGGGTGGGCTACGAACGCGATCAGCTCTCCCTCCGCAACGTCACCATCAACGGCCGCCGTTACTCGCGGGTGTACGGCGGCTCGGTCCCGGCGCCGATCTGGGCGGAGTTCATGAAGACGATGCTCGCCGACGTCCCGCCCGAGGACTTCCCGGAGGATCCTCCCGGCGTCTCCCAGTTCTTCCGGACGCCGTCGACGACGGTGCCCCTGGTCGTCGGTCTGACCGTCGACGAGGCCGACGAGGCGCTGCGCGACGCCCGGCTGAACGTCGAGGTCGTCGAGGTCCCGTCCCCCGAGCCCGCCGGGACGGTGGTCTCCCAGAGCGCCGATCCGGGGACCGAGATCCGGCAGGGAACGGCCATCACCATCGAGGTCGCCAACGGCGAGGACCCGGTCGGTCCCCTCCCCAACCTGGTGGGTCAGACCTTCGACCAGGCCCTCGACACCGTCCGCGCCTTCGAAGAGGCCACGGGTGTCCGACTCACCCTGGTCCAGCTCACCGAGCCGACGAGCGACCCGAACCTCAAGGGGAAGATCGTCCGGACCGACCCCGCCGCCGGCACGGCGGTCCGCTTCGGCGCGGCGATCCGGGTGTACGTCGGTACCTGAGGCTCCTGCCGGTCCTGCCGCCGCCCGCCATCCTCGCCTTCCAGACGCGACCTGATCACATCATACACCACTTGACATTGGTTAGCGTTATCTGATAGAACATAGGACATGACGGCGCTGGCTCCCGGGGCACCCGATGCTCGTCCTCCCACCGCATCGCACGCCGCACCGTCCTCGGGAGCCGCACCGTCACC
>JALSJV010000298.1 GCA_026989215.1 Acidimicrobiia bacterium
CGGCGTCGGGGGTGGCCGCGTCGTCGCCACCGGGACGCCCGAGGAGGTGGCCGCGGTCCCGGAGAGCTACACGGGCAAGTTCCTGCGGGACGTGTTGGGGGCGGGATGAGGGGGGAATCCCTCAACCCCGACGAATCCGCCTCCGATACACGTCCCGAGGCTCCCTCCCAAGAGTCGGGGAACGTGATCCAGCACCTCGTCGGAGACCCAGCCGTACACGCGGCCGGCGGCCCTCGCCGTCGGCTGGTCCTCGGTCTGGTCCTGATGCTCGCCGCCACCGCGGCCACGCTGCAGCTCGCCAACATGGTCTACGTCGTGGCGGAGGATCCCGATGTGACCTGGGCGGTCCCCGTGAGCGATCTGGGTCGTGACGTGATCGGGTCGAGGGCGAGTCGGGACGGGGGCGTTCCCTACGGCCGACTCGGCGATCTGGATGGCTCGGTGCCGTCGGAGGTACGTGCCTGGTGGGTCGCCCATACGCCCGTCGCCATCGCCGTGGCGGCCGTCCTCGATTCGTGGACCGCCTCCCCGGACCGGACGGCGAGGGCGCTGACCATCGTCGGGTTGGTGGGGGTGGCCTTCGCGCTGGCGGCGGCCGGGGGGCGGGGATCCCGGGGCCTGCTGCTCCTCGCCGCCGGGCTCGCGGTCATTCCGGCATGGACGGACTTCATGTGGGTCCAGCTCGGGACGCTGACCGCCATGGGGCTGCTCGCCGTGCTCGGTCTGGACTCCCGCGGTTGGCGACGAACCGCGCTGGTGCTCCTCGGCGTCCTCATCGCGTGGAGACCCTGGCTGGCCCCCGTCGCCCTGGCGCTGCCGCCCCGAGGGCGTCTGTGGCGGGACCTGTGGTGGGTCGCCATCGGAGGGGCCGGCGCAACGCTCCTCGCCCTGCCCTGGGTCGGGGGATGGGAGGGCCTCGTCGTCTGGTTGACGGTGGCCGCCCCCGCCAACCTCGCCCAGTATCGCCAGACGATCGGGAACCTCTCGGTGACCCAGTGGATGGATCCGCTCCCGGCCTGGATCCTGTTCGGCGTCGGGTATGCCAGCGTGGCGTTGGCCCGGATCCACTTCGACCGCGGACTCCGGCTGGTCTGGGCCAGCGTGGTGATCTTCACGTTGTCGCTCCTCGTGTGGTCGCACTACTGGTCGGTACTGCTGGCCGTCCTGATCCCCGCCATGAGAGGGTCGCGGCGCTGGAGGGATCTCGGCAGCGTGGTGGTGGGGATCTTCTCCGGGGCGATGCTGCTCGTCCTGACGGGGCTTTCTCCCCTCGCCCCGGCGGTGAACCTCGCCGGTGCGGGAGCCGTCGTCGTGTTGGCGATCGGGCTGTGCCGCGAGCTGGTGGCATCCCCGACGTCCAGCCCCGAAGGAGAGGCCTCCGACCGTGCCGTCCCGGTCTCGGTGCCTGGCATCGGGTAGCGAGGAACCCCTCAACCACGTCGTCGCCGCTGTCGATCAGAGGGAGGACCCGGCGGTGACTCCATGCTCTTCAATTCCCTCGCCTATCTCGTCTTCCTCCCCGTCACCGTCGGCGTGTACTGGGAGCTTCCACGCCGGTGGCGTCCCTGGATGCTGTTGGCGGCGTCGTACGTCTTTTACGGGGCCTGGGACGTCCGGTTCCTGGCGTTGATCCTCCTCTCGACGGTGGTGGATCACGCCGTCGGGATCCGCCTGGGGATGACCGAAGCGCCCCTCCGGCGGAGGAGGCTGGTGGCGGCGAGCGTGGTGGTGAACCTTGGGATCCTCGCCACCTTCAAATACTGGGGTTTCTTCGTCGAGAGTGCGGCCGATCTCGTCTCCCGGTTCGGTCTCCAACCCCACCTCCCCGTCTTGAGCGTGGTCGTGCCGGTGGGGATCTCCTTCTACACGTTCCAGACCATGGCCTACACGATCGACGTGTACCGCGGGACGATCGATCCCGAGCGCCGTTTCGTCGTCTTCGCCCTCTACGTCGCGTTCTTCCCCCAGCTCGTCGCCGGGCCGATCGAGCGGGCACGGCGCCTCCTCCCGCAGCTCGCCGACCTTCCGCTCCGGCCGACCCGGGACGACCTCGAGGCGGGGATCCGGCTGATCGCGGTGGGATTCGTGAAGAAGGTGGTGATCGCCGACACGGTCGCACCGGTCGTCGATCGGGTGTTCGGCGACCCCGCCGGTGCGGGCGCGCTCGCCCTGGCGACGGGCGTCGTCGGCTTCGCCGTGCAGATCTACGGCGATTTCTCCGGCTACACCGACATCGCACGCGGATCGGCCCGGCTGTTGGGGGTCCATCTGGTCGAGAACTTCCGTCGGCCCTACTGGGCCAGCAACATCACCGACTTCTGGCGACGATGGCACATGTCGCTCTCGTCGTGGCTGCGCGACTACCTGTACATCCCCCTGGGAGGTAATCGCCGTGGCCGCCGCCGCACCTATCTGAACATCGCGGCCGTCATGCTCCTGGGCGGCCTCTGGCATGGGGCGGCGTGGACCTTCGTCGCCTGGGGGGCCCTCCACGGGGCGATGCTGGCTCTCCATCGCTGGAGCCGGGAACGGGGCCTGCTCGGGGGCGGGCCGACCCGGTGGGGTTGGGCCCTCACCATGCTGGGGGTGCTGGTCGGATGGGTGTTCTTCCGTGCCCCGGACTTCTCGACGGCGTGGACGGTGCTGGCGGGCATCGCGTCGGGACGGCCGGGCGCAGTCGATCCCGCGGGCCTCGTCTTCGTGACCCTCGCCGTGCTGGGCGTTTGGTGGCTCGATCGGTCCGAGCATGCCGGATCCGTCAACCCGGTGGCGTCGGCTCCCGCCCTGGTTCGGGGTCTCGCCTACGGGGTCGCCCTCGTGTTCGCGATCGTCGGCGGGGCCAGCTCCCCGAACCAGTTCATCTACTTCCAGTTCTGATGCGGCGTCTCCGCGAGCGATGGGTGGTGGTCGGTGCGATGCTGGTGATCTTGGGCGCCGCCGAGTTCGGGGTTCGCTCGATCGGATCGTCCCTCCCGGAACCCACGGGGCTGCCGTCCGTGGAGTCGCGGGTCAAGGCGACCCTGCTGAGGGATGTACCTGCACGGCTCGACGTCGTGCTCCTCGGCGACTCGGTGATGGAGGGGGGCGTCGATCCTGCCCGACTGCGGTCTCGTTTCGGGCTCGAGGCCTTCAACGCCGCCGTGCCGTTCTCCACGCCGCTGGCCATGGAGCGCTGGATCGACGTCGTGCTGGCCCGCACTCGACCTCGGCTGGTCGTCGTCGGTCTGGGGTTCGACCCGTCCGTGACGACGCTCGGTGACGATCCACTCCGCCTCGCGTTGGAGCGGGAGCCGGACACGGGGGTGTGGGAGCTGCTGGGTCGCCATTCCGAGCTGGTGCGGCGTCGGCGCCAGCTCCGCGACTGGTCCGACACGCTCCGCGACGTGCGCGCCCTCGAGGCGGGCACCTGGACTTCCCGGGGCTTTCAACGAGGGTATCTCGACGGGACGATCCGTTCGGTCGCGACCGTGGAGGAACCGGCGTCGGCGGCGGGGGGACGCATGACGAGGGACAATGAAGAGGCCCTCGGGCGACTCGTCCAGCGTCTCGTCGAGGAGGGGATCGACGTGGTCGTGGTGATGGAGCCCATCCGATGCGACACCGAGGCGTGTCGCCGTCGCCTGGTCGACTCGCCGTACCATCGCCAGGTCTTCGCGGTCGCAGACCGGACCGGTGCCTCCTATCTCGACACCAACGTGGAGCGATGGGATCCGGGCCTCTTCGTCGATGCTCTGCATCTCACCGGTGCCGGTGTGGAGCGTCTCACCGACGCCGTCGGTCGCCTCGTCGAAGACCATCTGTCGGACCCCGTTCGGGGGGCGCGGTGGCGACCGGGTCAGGTCGACGATCGAGACGGCCTGGGGTGATCGCCGGGTCGCCGAGCTGTCCGAATCAGGACCGGTGTGGCGAGGGCGAGGAGGAGCGGGTAGGCGGGATGGAGGATGGTCGTGAACCCTTCGGCCTGCCACGAGGCGATGTCGGGGCCGTACAGGGCGACGACGTGGAGGAGCACGGCGGCGGTGAGGAGGGACCGTCGCGGCACCCGGTCCCACAGGAGCGCACCTGCCACGGCGAGCAGCAGCCAGTCGTAGACGACCACGTGGGGCGTGATGAGCATGGTGGCGACGATGGACCACGCCAGGGCGGTGGTCGGATCATCGGCCACCCGTCGGAACACGACGACGAATCCGGCGACGACGGCCAGCGTGACCGCAGCCCAGGCCAGGGTCGCCGCCCCTCCCTCCCCGAACACCATCCGGAAGAAGTCGAGACCGCTGAAATACCAGACTCGGTTGGTCGGTCCGGGGTCGGCGAGGGTGGGGAGCCGTTCCAGGTAGGTGGCCCACCCCTGCGGGGTCGCCAGCACCGTCGCGAGCACCGAGCTCCCTCCGGAGACGAGTGCCCCCATGAGCTCGCGGCGGTGCCGTGACGGCGCGCTGAGCCACCAGAGGGCGGGTCCGAGGGCGAGCTGTGGTTTCAGGACCAGGAGCCCGATGAGGACGCCGAGCCAGATCCGTGCCCCTCGGCGGGCCGCGACGCCGGCCAGGGCCAAGACCAGGAACGCGAAGAAGGTGTTCTGGCCCAGGGCCACGGCCCCGTACGCGGGCACGGAGGCGAAGACGAGGATCCCGGCCGTCGGGGAGAGGCGCAGCAGACGGACGCTCGCCACGTAGGCGGCGACCCCGGCGAGGGTCCAGAGCGCGAGGGCGACACCGAGGGACGTCGCCGAGAGGGGCACGTAGGCGAACGCGGTGGGCGGCGGATATCGGAAGACGGGGCCGCCCGCCGGAAGGTCCAGCCCGGTGACCTCGTTGAACCGCGCGGCGAAGGCGGCGACGTCGTAGAGGACCGACCAGCTCCCCTCACGGGCGAGCGACCCTCCCACGTAGAACACCGAGAAGTCGCGCCCCAGGATCCAGACGTCCGGTCCCGGTGCCCAGGAGATGGCCAGCCGTCCGAGGGCGAGGTAGAGGCCCGAGACCACCACCGTCACCCAGAGGAGGGGGAGTCCGAGCAGGACGACGGGGAGCGGGCGCGTCCTCAGGAGGGACCGGAGGCTGACTGCGGCTCGGGACACGGGAGGAACCCTATCCGGTGGGTCCGAACGTGCTCACCCCGAGGGGCTCCGCGGGTCGTTCGGAGACGCGAAGCGAGACCACGGCGGCGACGGTCATGAGGGCGAAGAGCGGGGCGAACACCCGGACGACGTTGTTGCCCACCGTCCACACCCAATCCGACGACACCAGGGCGACGAGCACCCACGGTGCCACCAGCCAGCGGAAGAGCAGGGAACGGGCTCGAACGGCGCACACGGCGCCGGCGACGAGCATCCCGATCCCCACCGCGACGAGCAGGCGGTCGCTCTCCGATGTCGTCGGCCAGGTCCCGAGGGAGGCGAAGATCCCCGCGCCGGGCCAGGTCAGATTTCCGCGCGGGCTGAGACCGGCGTCCATCCTCGTCTGCAACCACAGCGCCCATCCCAGCAGCGACGTGGCGGGGATCCCGAAGGTGGCGGCGGCGCCCCGATCCCTCCGGGCGAACCACTGGTGACCGGCGAGGGAGAGGGCGACGAGCAGGTACTGGTCTTTGGCCAGAGCCGCCAGGGCCAACAGGAGCACGGTGGTTCGTCGACGTCGGTCGAGGTAGGCGGCGACGGCCAGGGTGGCGAGGCCGAAACCGACGACGTCGGCGGTGAGCAGGCGTACGGACATCCACAGGCCGGGGTTCGCCAGCACCGCCAGATGCACCCACGGACTCCACCCGAACCGTCGCCGAATCCCTTCGAGCGCCGCCGAGGCGATCCCCAACCCCGACGCGGTGGTGAGGACGAACCCGGCCAGGAGGGCGGGACCGTGCAGTGCCCCTCCCAGGGAGGCGATGACGGGGAGGAGGATGCGGCGGTAGCGGTATCCGGCGTCGACCAGGAGATCGCCGACCTCGGAGCCGTCGAGATCGAGGGCGATGGCGTACCCGATCTGGCCGTCGTGCCCCGACCCCTCCACGGTGACGAGTGCGGGAAGGTCCCCTTCGATCAGCGGCCGGACGGTGGCGTCCTCACCGACCGCCAGGAGACCGCTCCATCCCCCGACCGCCGAAGCCTGGGTCCATTGGAGGAACAGGGCGGTGCCGAGGCCGACGAGCAGCCAGAGGAGAGAGGCCCGCGGGATGCTCGGGCTGGAGGCGAGAGACGACCGTCGAGACATGGACCTGGGTCTAGGGTGTGGTCGATACATCGGCACGTCGACGGGTCCACTGGAGCGGGGACCAGGAGCAGACAATGACGCGGTTCGCAGACGCCCGGGTCGTGGTGCTCGGAGGTGCGGGCTTTCTCGGGTCGCACCTCTGCACCCGGCTGACCGAGGAGGGGGCGGCCGTCGTCTGTATCGACAACCTCATCACCGGGACCGCCACGAACGTCGAGCACCTGATCGGAACGCCGGGTTTTCGGCTCGTGCGGTACAGCATCGTCGACTATCTGCACGTCCCCGGGAGCGTCGACTTCGTGTTCAACTTCGCGTCGCCTGCCTCGCCGGTGGACTTCACCCGTTACCCGATCCAGATCCTCAAGGTCGGGGCGCTCGGGACCCACCACGCCCTCGGGATGGCCCTCGCCAAGGAGGCGACCTACGTGCACGCCAGCACGAGCGAGGTGTACGGCGATCCCCTGGTCAATCCCCAGCCGGAGACCTACTGGGGCAACGTCAACCCCATCGGGATCCGCGGCGTCTACGACGAGGGGAAGCGGTACGGCGAAGCCCTCACGATGGCCTACCACCGTACCCACGGCGTCGACACCCGCATCGCGCGGATCTTCAACACCTACGGCCCCCGGATGCGGCCCGACGATGGGCGGGCCGTCCCGGCGTTCTTCTCCGCCGCCCTCCGAGGCCGTCCGTTGCCGGTTCACGGAGACGGCTCCCAGACCCGCTCGCTGTGCTACGTGGACGATCTGATCGAGGGGATCCTCCGGCTGGCCCTCAGCTCCGAGCACGAGCCGGTGAACGTGGGGAACCCCGAGGAGATCACGATCCTGGAGCTGGCCCGCACGATCCAGGAGGTCGTCGGGGTGGACACCGGCATCGAGTTCCAACCCCGACCGGTGGACGACCCGGCCGTCCGCCGTCCCGACATCAGCCGAGCCGAGAGGATCCTCGGATGGAGACCCGAGGTCCCGTTGCGGGAAGGGCTGGCACGGACGATACCGTGGTTCCGCCAGGCCCTCGGTGTCGACGGGTCGTGACCTGGGGAGGATCCGCCGACTGGTGGATCGCCGAAGTGGCGTCGGACCCCGCCTACCGGGAGGTGGTGGAACCCCTCATCCTGGAGCTGTGCGATCTGAGGCCGGGAGATCGGATCCTCGACGTCGGTTGCGGAGAGGGGCGGATCATGTCCGCGCTCGCCCGAGTCGGAGCCCGGCCCGTCGGATGTGATCTCGATCTCGACCTGCTCCGACGGGCCCGAGGACGGGGGCCGGTGGTTCGCTGTCGGCTCCCCGACCTCGGCTGGGCGGCCTCGGCGTCCTTCGACGGGGCGGTGATGTCCCTCGTGCTCGAGCATCTTCCGGACGTCGACCCGATGCTGGCGGAGCTGGGTCGTGTCGTGCGCCGAAGCGGGTTCCTCGTGGTGGTCGTCAACCATCCCGTCTTCACCGCTCCCGGATCGGCCCCGGTCGTCGACACGGACGGCGAGGTCCTGTGGCGGCCCGGTCGTTACCTCGACGTCGGGTACACCGACGAGCCCGCGGGGGACGGGGCGATCCGTTTCCATCACCGGCCCCTCTCGGGCCTGGTCAACGCCGCGGCGGAGGCAGGCTGGATGTTGGAGCGGATGGTGGAGCAGGGTGTCACCGCCGGGCAGGTCGCGCGGAGCCCGTCCCTCGCGGGCCAGGAGCACATCCCCCGACTGGCCGGATTTCGGTGGCGGCGGCGTGGCGGCGTCGTCGCCTGACAGCTCGCGGGCGTCGGTACGCTGAAGGGTCGATGCGACGCCCCGTCACGGCCGAGATTCCCGACGGGCCCGGTGCCTACCTGTTCCGGGACTCGGTCGGTCGCGTCGTCTACGTGGGGAAGGCGAAGTCGCTTCGGAAACGGGTCGTGGGGTACTTCGGGAGGGAGCTGCACCCCCGAACCCAGGCGATGGTCGACGCCGCCGAGAGCGTCGAGTGGATCGTCACCGCCAACGAGGTCGAGGCCCTCATGCTGGAGTACTCCCTGATCAAGGAGCATCGACCTCGCTTCAACGTCAAGCTTCGTGACGACAAGTCCTATCCGTATCTGGCCATCACCCGATCCGACGAGTGGCCACGGGCGCGGGTGATGCGAGGGAAGCGGAGGAAGGGAACCGAGTATTTCGGTCCCTACGCCCACACCTACGCGATTCGCAAGACCCTCGACCTCCTGCTCCGCACCTTCCCCGTGCGGACGTGCTCCGATGCGATGTTCCGGCGTCAGTCCGCCCAGGGGCGACCCTGCCTGCTGTTCCACATCGAGAAGTGCTCCGGTCCCTGCGTCGGTGAGGTCGAGCCGAAGGAATACGCCGAGATGGTCGACGGGCTGGCCGCCTTCCTCCGGGGGGAGACCGACGCGGTCGTCGACGACCTCACCCGGAAGATGGCGGCGGCGGCGGAGCGTCTCGAGTTCGAGCTGGCGGCCCGGTACCGGGACCGGCTGGCCGACATCGAGCGTGCCCTCGAACGTCAGGAGGTCGTGACCGACCGGCCGGAGGATTTCGACCTGATCGCCGTGGCGGGGGACGACCTCGAGACGGCGGTGCAGGCGCTCTTCGTCCGGCGGGGGCGGGTGGTGGGACGTTGGGGCACGATCGTGGATCGGGTCGAGGAGATGAGTACCGGGGAGCTCATCGGTGCGGTGCTGCGAGAGCGCTACGGGGAGGAACGGCCGCCGCGGGAGGTGCTGGTCGCCGACCTCCCCCCCGACGCCGAGACCTGGGTGGAATGGCTGAGCGAACGCCGGGGGGCGCGGGTCTCCCTGCGGGTACCCCGGCGGGGCGCGAAGCGGCGGCTGATGGAGACCGCCACCGCCAACGCCCAGGAGGAGTTCTCCCGTCATCGTCTCCGACGCCAGACCGACCACAACGCCCGGGCCCGGGCCTTGAGGAGCCTCCAGGAGACTCTGGGTCTCCCCGCAGCTCCGCTCCGCATCGAGGCCTACGACATCTCGACGCTCCAGGGCACGAACACGGTGGCCTCGATGGTGGTGATGGAGGATGGGCTGCCCCGACGCTCGGAATACCGGCGGTTTCGGATCAGGACCGTCCCCGGCCAGGACGACTTCGCGGCGATGGAGGAGGTGCTCCATCGACGCTTCGAGGCGTATCTGAGGGATCGAGAGGCACCCGTGGGGGATCGGCGCAGGTTCGCCTACCCGCCGTCGCTGGTGGTCGTCGACGGGGGAGCGGGCCAGCTCGGTCGGGCGGTCGCGGTCCTCGATCGGCTGGGACTCGACATCCCGGTGATCGGGTTGGCGAAACGGCTGGAGGAGGTCTACCTCCCCGACCAGCCCGAGCCCCTCCGCATCCCCCGCGACGCCGAGGCCCTCTACCTCCTGCAGCAGGTCCGCGACGAAGCGCACCGCTTCGCCGTCGCCTATCACCGCACCTTGCGGTCGAAGCGGATGATCGACTCGATCCTCGACGAGGTCCCGGGGGTGGGGCCGGCGCGGAAACGAGCCTTGCTCAGGCGTTTCGGATCGCTGCGCCGACTACGGGAGGCCGACCCCGAAGAGCTGGCGGAGGTGGTGCCCGCTCGGGTCGCCCAAGACCTCTACGCTGCACTCCATGGCTGATTCGGGACGTCGACCCCAGGTGTTGGTGGTGACCGGCATGTCCGGTGCCGGGCGGTCCACCGCGGCGAAGGTGCTGGAGGATCTCGGATATCTGGTGATCGACAACCTGCCCCCCGACCTGATCCCGAACGTGCTCAGCCTGCACGAGGTCACCGAGCAGCGACGTCGGTTGGCGATGGTGATCGACGCCCGGGCGGGAGCGCCGACCGGCGCGGTGCGGCGGGCCCTCGACGAGCTCGACCGCGCCGGGGTCGAGTCCCTGGTGCTGTTCCTGGACGCCGAGGACGCGGTGATCATCCGACGGTACGAGGAGAACCGTCGGCCCCACCCCCTCCAGGAGGGTGGGTTGGCGGAGGCCATCTCCCGGGAGCGGACGATGCTCGCCGAGCTTCGGGAGCTGACGGACGTGGTGATCGACACCACCGAGTTGAACGTGCATCAGCTCCGGGATCGGATCACCGAGCTGTTCGCCGAAGGGCGTCGGGATCGGCCGATGCGCGTCTCCGTCACCTCGTTCGGTTTCAAACACGGCACACCCCGGGACGCCGATCTCCTCTTCGACGTTCGGTTCCTCCCCAATCCCCATTGGGTGCCGGAGCTGCGGCCCCTTCCCGGCACGGCGGACGAGGTGGCCCGGTACGTGCTGGACCACCCCGACGCCCAGGCGTTTCTGGAGCGGGTCGAGGATCTGCTGGATTTCCTCATCCCCCGATATCAGGCGGAGGGCAAGTCGTACCTCTCGATCGCGATCGGCTGCACGGGAGGCCATCACCGGTCGGTGGCCCTGTCCGAGGAGATCGGGAGCCGACTCGCCGCTCGGGAGATCGCCGTCACCGTTCGCCATCGGGACGTGGAGCGATGAGGGAGACCGAACTCGAGACGGAGCGGGTGCTCCTGGGGCTCGACCCGCACGGGCCGAAGGTGGTGGCCCTCGGCGGCGGCCACGGCCTCGCGGCGGCCCTCGAAGCCGTCCAGTGCTACGCGGGGGCGATCACCGGCGTCGTGTCGGTCGCCGACGACGGTGGCTCCTCCGGACGCCTCATCCGGGAGCTGGGGATCCCACCTCCGGGCGACATCCGCCGCTGTCTGCTCGCCCTCACTCCGGAGCCGTCGATCGTCGCCGAGCTGTTCGCCTATCGCTTCGCCTCGTCGGACGTGGGCGGCCACTCCCTGGGCAACCTGGTCCTCGCCGCCCTCGCCGACCTCCAGGGCGATTTCGTCGAGGCGGTGGCGACGGCGGGGGAGCTGTTGGGCTCGGTGGGGCGGGTGGTGCCCGCCGCACCGGAGGCGGTCACCCTCTCGGCGGTCGTCGGGGACGAGATCGTGTCGGGACAGGTGGCGATCGCCCGTGCCCGGGGCGGCATCCGGCGGGTCTGGATCGCCCCCGACTCGGTGGAGGCGACGCCCGAGGCCCTGGAGGCGGTCGCCGCCGCCGACCAGATCGTCCTCGGTCCGGGGAGCCTGTTCACGTCCCTCGTCGCCGTCCTCCTCGTGCCGGGGATGGCCCAGGCGGTACGTTCGGCCGGTGGCGACAAGGTGCTGGTCCTCAACCTGATCGACCAGGACGGCGAGACGCTGGGGCTCGATGGGCGCGCCCACCTGGAGGCGCTCGAGCGGACGGTGGGCCTGGTCGGGCCCGGTGCTATCGTCGCCCACCGTGGTCCCCTGGCCGTGCCGGAGGGGCATCGGAGGGTGGAGCTCGACCCGGCGACGGCCGCCGAGTTCGGCTGGAGGCTCGTGGAGGCCGATGTCGCGGATCATGGGGCCGACTGGCCGGCCCACGACCCGTTGAAGCTGGGTCGGGCGCTGCAGCGGGCCTTCGAGACGTGAGGACCGAGAAGGGGAGAGACCGGAGCCGAACGGTGAAGATGCGATACCTCACGGTCGAACAGATCGAGGTCACGGGTCGCCGAGTCCTGGTGCGATCGGACCTCAACGTCCCTCTGGACGGGGGAGCGGTCACCGACGATTTCCGCATCCACGCCGCCCTTCCGACGATTCGGACCCTGAGGGCGGCAGGGGCCCGGGTCATCGTCTGTAGCCACCTCGGACGCCCCAAGGGGCCCGACCCGGCGCTCCGGATGGATCCCGTGGCGGCTCGGCTCGCCGAACTCGGCGGGTTCGACGTCCGCAAGGTCGATGACGTCGCCGGTCCGCAGGCCGAGGCGGCGGTGACCGCCATGGACGAGGGCGACGTCGTGCTCCTCGAGAACACGAGGTTCGATCCGGGGGAGACGAGCAACGATCCGGACCTCGCGGATCGGCTGGCCCGGCTCTGTGACGTCTTCGTCCAGGACGCCTTCGGGTCGGTGCATCGCGCCCACGCCAGCACCGTCGGGGTGGCGCAGCGGGTGACGTCGGCGGCCGGCCTGCTGCTCGTCCGGGAGTTGGAGGCGTTCTCCAGGTTCCTCGACGAGCCGGAGCGCCCGTACGTGGTGGTCCTCGGCGGTGCCAAGGTGTCGGACAAGCTGGGGGTGATCCGGTCCCTGCTCCCGCGAACCGACGCGATGCTGATCGGCGGGGGGATGTGTTTCACCCTCCTCGCCGCCGAAGGGTTCGCGGTGGGGGAGAGCCTCCTCGAGGAGGAGATGGTCGAGACGGTGCGCGAGGTGCTGGAAGGGCCCGGAGGGGACAAGATCCAGCTTCCGACCGACGTGGTCGTCGCCGACCGTTTCGCCCTCGACGCCCCCCACCGGATCGTCGATGCGGGCGAGATCCCCGACGGAGGGTTCGGCGTCGACATCGGGCCGTCGACCGCGGAGCGATTCGCCGCGGTGGTGAGGGGGGCCGGCACCGTCTTCTGGAACGGGCCGATGGGGGTGTTCGAGTGGGAGGCGTTCCGAGCGGGCACGGCCCGGATCGCCGAGGCGATGGCGGACTCGAAGGCGTTCACCGTCGTCGGCGGCGGCGACTCGGTGGCCGCGCTTCGGATGCTCGGTCTCGAGGGTCGGATCTCCCACGTCTCCACGGGCGGTGGCGCCGGGTTGGAGCTGTTGGAGGGGCGAGCCCTCCCCGGAGTCGAGGTGTTGGAGCGGTGGGCCGATGGATGAGCGCAGGGACCTGATCGTCGGCAACTGGAAGATGCACGCCACCCACCTGGAGGCGATCCAGAAGATCCAGAAGCTCTCGTATCGTCTCCGTCCCGAGGACTTCGAACGGGTGGAGGTCGTCGTGGCTCCTCCCTTCACCGCGCTGCGTGCGGCCCAGCTCGTGATCGAGACGGATCATCTCCCGATCCGACTCGGAGCCCAGAACGTGCACTGGGAGGACCAGGGCGCCTTCACCGGAGAGGTCTCGGCCCCGATGCTGGCCAAGTTGGCGGTGACCCACGTCATCGTCGGCCATTCGGAGCGTCGGACCCTGTTCGCCGAGACCGACACGATCGTGAACCGGAAGCTGAAGGCCGTGATTCGCCACGGGATGCGTCCCATCCTCTGCGTCGGCGAGACGCTCGAGGAGCGGGAGGTGGGCTCGACCGAGGAGGTGGTCGTCCGGATGGTGCGCGACGGACTTGCCGGCATCCCGCCCGAGGCGGTGGCCGCCACCGCCATCGCCTACGAGCCGGTCTGGGCGATCGGCACCGGCCATCACGCCGACCCGGACGACGCCGGGGCGGTGGCCGAGCTGATCCGCGGGACGATCCGCGCCCGGGTCGGGGAGGTCGCAGACCAGATACGGATCCTCTACGGCGGCTCCGTGAACCCGGGCAACATCAAGGGGTTCATGGCGAAGCGTCACATCGACGGAGCGCTCGTCGGCGGGGCCTCGCTCGATCCCGACACCTTCGCGGCGGTGGTCCGGTACTGGGTCTGATTCGGGTCCGGTACGCTGATCCGAGCCCGAGGAAGGGGAGGACGAGATGGCCTATCGGTTGGTGCTGCTTCGCCATGGGGAGTCGGTCTGGAATCTGGAGAACAAGTTCACCGGCTGGACCGACGTCGACCTCACCGAGCGGGGGATCGAAGAAGCCCGCAACGCCGGGTTCCTCCTGGCGGAGGAGGGGTTCACCTTCGATGCCGTCCACACCTCGGTGCTGCTGAGGGCGATCAAGACCGCCGACGTCACCCTGGAGACGATGGGTCTGCACTGGTTGCCGGTGACCCGTCATTGGCGCCTGAACGAGCGGCACTACGGGGCATTGCAGGGCCTGGACAAGAAGAAGACCGCCGAGGAGCACGGGGCCGAGCAGGTCCACCTGTGGCGTCGCAGCTACGACGTGCCACCGCCCGCCCTCGACCACGACGATCCCCGCCACCCGCGTTTCGACCGTCGCTACGCCGACCTCGCCCCGGAGCTGATCCCGGCCACCGAGTGCCTGGCCGACGTGGTCGCCCGGATGCTGCCGTACTGGTACGACCGGATCGTGCCGGAGATCCGAGCGGGGCGTCGGCTGTTGATCGTCGCCCACGGCAACAGCCTCCGAGCGCTCGTGAAGCACCTCGACGGCATCTCGGACGAGGAGATCCCTTCGCTGAACATCCCGACGGGCATCCCCCTCGTCTACGAGCTCGACGAGGATCTGCGGCCGATCACGAGCCGGTACCTGGGTGATCCGGAGGCGGCGAAACGGGCCGCCGAGGCGGTGGCGCGACAGGCCGGGTGAGGGAGCCGACCGGAGCCCGGGTATACTGGTCGCACCCGCCCACCCGGCGGCCGGGAAGACCTCGAACCACGAAGAGCCCGAACCACGAAGACCCGAGACTTCACCCAGGTACCCCATCATGGCCATCTTGACCGGCATCGTCATCGTCCTCCATCTCATCGTCTCCTTCGCCCTGGTGATCCTCATCCTGCTGCATTCGGGTCGAGGGGGTGGGCTGTCCGACGTCTTCGGGGGCGGGATGATGTCGTCGAACCTGGGCGGGTCGACGGTCGTGGAACGGAACCTCGACCGGCTGACCGTGATCACGGGGGTGGTGTTCGCCATCACCACGGTGGCGCTCACCTGGCTGTTGGCCTCCTGACGGTCGGTATACTCGGGCGGCGCTCACGTCGGAGTGGCGGAATTGGTAGACGCGCTAGGTTGAGGGCCTAGTGGGAGAATATCCCGTGGAGGTTCGAGTCCTCTCTCCGACACCGGACTGCACGCGGCCCGTCGAGGGTCGAAGGGGGTCACGAGGGGAGAGTCTGGGCCGTACATGCTCGCACGTCGCACCTGGTTGCTGATCGCAGGCGCCGTCGTCCTCTTCTCTCTGTGGGACGCGGCGCAGCCGATCAGGATCTTCGAGTTCGTCCGCTACCTGGGGGACGGAACCAAGATCGAGTCCGGCATCACCTGCGGCTCTGCGTTCCCGATGGTCTTCGCCGGGGAGTTCGACGAGGACGTACCCGGCAGGTCCACCGAGGCGGAGTGCCTGAAGGCGGCGCGCACCAAGGTGGCCGAGGTCGTCGCCCTCTGGGCGTTGGCGCTCACCGCGGTGGTGGTGGGGATGCGTTACGGGCGGGAGCCGCCGGCACCGATCGACCGGGAGCTTCCGGCACTGCCCACCGAGCTTCGGCGGATCCTCACCGGCCGGTCGCGGGACCGGAGGTGAGGTCGGGGACGTGGCCGCTGCTCACGGCGTGGCGGTGGAGCGTTCGGGGGCACCGGCACGGCGGCGTCCGCGGGTGGGACCGAAGGCGTCGGTCCAGACCGGTGTGAACACGAGGGCGACGGCGGTGACGACCAGCAGGATCGGTGACACCGTGGCCACCACCGCGTAGTTGCCGCTCGAGTCGGCGATCGCCGCACCGAGGAGCGAGCCGATCGGGAGCGTCGCCCATCCGATCGCCCGGGCGGCGGTGATGACCCGGCCGAGCATCACCGGCGGGGTGTAGGTCTGGCGGATCGTGGCGAGGGGCACGTTGACCATCGACAGGCCGAAGAACGCGACGAAGAACATCGTCAGCCCGGCGAACCCGAAGGGGTATTGGAGGGCGCTGAGGAAGGCGAGGCCGAACACCGCCAGACCGGTGACCATCGTCTTTCCGAGGCCGATGAACCGCACCAGCGACGGGGCGAAGGCGGCCCCTGCCACACCCCCGATCCCGAGGGCGGCCAGCAACACCCCCTTCTGCCAGTCGGAGGTGGCTCCCAAGACGTCGTCGGCGAGGACCACGAAGGTGGCCTCCAGGAACCCCATCACGAAGTTGGCGATGGCCGCCGCGGCCGTCGAGATCCGAAGTCGGATCTCGTTCCAGAGGTACAGGAGTCCGTTGATCGCCTCACTGAGGATCCCGATCCGTGGTCCCCGTTCCGGTTTCGGGACGGGGCCGATCATGGCGATGGAGACCGCCGAGACGAGGAAGGTGAGCCCGTTGAGCACGAAGGCGGGCCAATGGCTCACCTGGGAGACGAGGACCCCGGCCAGCAGCGGCCCGAGGGCGAGGGTGGCCTGCTGGGAGGCGGCGATGCGGGCGTTGGCGACCGCCAGGTGATGCGCCTCGACGACCGAGGGCAGCATGGCGTAGAGGGCGTTGCCGAACAGGGCCGAGAACGAGCCGATCAGGAAGGCGACGGTGAAGACCGCGTAGAGGGAGCTCTGGGGGTCGGGACCGGGGTTGGCGGCGACCCAGGCCAGCCAGAAGAAGGCCGCGGCCCGGGCGACGTCGGCGACGATCATGAGGGGGCGGAGCCGCATCCGGTCGAGCATCACCCCGCCGAGAAGTCCGAACAGGAAGGTGGGGATGTTCTCGAGGGAGTAGGTGATCGCGAAGTCGAGGCTCGACTCGCCCCGGTTCAGGCTGAGCACGAACAGGGGGACGGTGAGGTAGGCGACGTAGTCGCCGAGCTGGGAGACGGCCTGGCCGAACCACAGCAGGTCGTAGCGACGTCCGAGCTTTGAGCGCGTCGCCTTGTGGCGCCCACGTCCGAGCATGTTCCCCCGGAGATCGACGTGCGGCCGAGAGGATAACCGCGCGACTCCTCGCCCGGCGGAGATCGTCGACGGTGTGGGAGGGGCTAGGGTTCACGGCGATGACGAGCCCCAAGGAGATCCCCGAACTCGCCACGGAGCTGATCGAGCTCTCCAAGGAGTACCTTCGTCAGGAGACGATCGAGCCGGCGAGACGTCTGGGCCGACTCGCCGGTTTCGGGCTGGCCGCAGGCCTCCTGTTCGCGGTCGCCGCGCTCTTCCTGGGACTGGGGGTGTACGCGGCCCTGCGTCGGGTCCTGCCCGACGGACCATGGTACGTGGTGTTGGCGCGGGGGCTCACGGTGGTCGTCACCGGGGGAGCGGCCGCGCTCATCGGCTGGAGGATGACGAAGGATGGTTGAGCGCGCCGACATCGAAGCGAAGGCCCGCGAGCTGCAGGCCGCCGTCGAGGAGACCAAGGAGTCGGCCCAGAACACGGCCGTGCTGGCGGCGGTCGCCGTGGTGGTGGTCGTCGCGTTGGCCTATCTGGCGGGCCGACGGAGGGGACGGGCCGGGAAGACCGTCGTCGAGGTCTACCGGGTGCGCTGATCCTGCCGGGCGATCTGGAGCCGGGGCTCGTCACCCGAGCCCGTCCTGATCACCAGGCCACGACCGTGGCTCAGGACCTCCCGGTGGACGAGCTCCCGACGCCGACGACGGGAGCCCCTCCACAGACCCGCCGCCACCAACGCGGCTCCGGTCAGGAGGCGGGCTTGGTCCCCGGTGCGGAGACCTCGGAAGAGGAGGGTGGTACCGCGGGCGACGAGGTTCATGGAAGGGGCCGGTCCGTAATACAGTGCACGGTACTGCCCATCTGCTCCGTCCGTCGAACTGTGAGGACGCCATGATGAACCGCCGCTTCATCCAGATCGTCACGGCCATCGTCGTGATCGGCATGGTCATGTCCGTGCTGGCCGCCGTCATCTCTGCGCTCTCATGAAGGTCATCCTGCGTCAGCCGCGCCGCGAGATCGAGCTGGAGGGGGTTCGGCGAGTCCGGGACCTGCTGAAGCGTCTCGACATCGTCGCCGAGTCGGTGCTCGTGATCCGGGGCGACGAGCTCCTCACCATCGACGAGCCGCTCTCCGACGACGACGTGGTCGAGCTGCGGCCCGTCATCTCGGGGGGCGCTCGATGAAGTGCCGCGTCTGCCGTGAGAAGGCGGTCATCCAGATCCGTCGGCACAACGCCAACTTCTGCAAACCGCACTTCATCGCCCACGTCCGTCGCCAGGTCGAGCGCACCATCGCCGACTACTCGATGATCGCCCCCGGTGACCGGCTCCTGCTGGGAGTGTCGGGGGGCAAGGACAGTCTGGCCCTGTGGGACATCCTCACCGAGCTGGGATACCGGGTGGACGGGGTGTACCTGCATCTCGGCATCGGGGAGTACAGCTCCGACAGCCTCCGCTTCTCCCAGACCTTCGCCGAGGAGCGTGGGCTCCGTCTCGAGGTGGTGGATCTCCCCGCCGACTACGGGTTCTCGGTCCCCGAGGCGGCACGGGCGTCCCATCGGACGGCGTGCTCGGCCTGTGGTCTCTCCAAGCGCTACATCCTCAACCGCGTCGCGGTCGAAGGCGGCTACGACACCCTGGTGATGGGTCACAACCTCGACGACGAAGCCGCCACCCTCTTCTCGAACGTCCTCCAGTGGAATCTCGAGTACCTCGCCCGACAGCACCCGGTGCTCCCGGCCGCCGACGGACTCACCAAGAAGATCAAGCCCCTGATCCGGGTGGCGGAACGGGAGACCGCCGCCTACGCGGTGCTCTCGGGGATCGAGTACGAGGTCGAGGAATGCCCGATGGCCGCGGGCAACACGATCAACCGCTACAAGGAGTGGCTGAACCGCCTGGAGGAGGAGTCTCCGGGGATCAAAGCCCAGTTCCTCAAGGGGTTCCTCGACCGGGGATCGAAGGCCTTCCGCGAGGGCGGTCCCCCCGAGCTCGTGGCGTGTGAGTCCTGCGGGAGCCCGACGACGGGGGCGGTCTGTGCGTTCTGTCGGCTCCGCGACGTCACCCTCGTCGAGATCCGTCGTCGGGAGACGGCGTGAGCGGCCCCTTCCGGCTCGGCGACTCCCTGCTCCTCGTCGACGGCAAGGGCAGGCACTATCTGGTGAAACTGGTCGAGGGCGGGGAGTTCCACTACCACCGGGGTGTGGTCCCCCACGCCGAGCTCGTCGGGAGATCCGAGGGGTGCTGGGTGACGTCGACGGGAGGAGGTCGCCTGCTCGTGCTCCGACCCCGCCTCGCCGACTACATCCTGAAGATGCAGCGGGGAGCCCAGGTCGTCTACCCGAAGGACATCGGTCCGATCCTCGTCTGGGCCGATATCGCACCGGGGATGACCGTGCTGGAGGCGGGGACCGGTTCGGGAGCGCTCGCCATGGCGTTGGCGAGGGCGGTGGGGGCCGGAGGGCGCGTCGTCAGTGTCGAGCGTCGGCCCGATCACGGGGCACACGCTCGCCGAGCCATCCGTCGCTGGTTCGGTGAGATCCCTCCGCAGCTGGAGCTCCGCGAGGGGGAGGTGGAGGACGTCGTCGGCGAGATCCGACCGGAGCGGCTCGTCCTCGACCTCCCCGAACCCTGGCACGTCGTGACCCCCGCTGCCGAACATCAACCCGGCGGAGCCGTCTTCTGTGCCTACCTCCCCACGATCCCCCAGGTCCAGACCCTGGTGGAGGCCCTCCGGAGCTCGGGACGTTTCGCCGAGATCGAGACCTTCGAGACCCTCCACCGCTCGTGGAAGGTGGCAGGCCGTTCGGTACGTCCCGACCACCAGATGGTGGGACACACCGGGTTCGTCACCGTGGCCCGCCGGGTGGAGGCGCGGGTCGACGACGTCGGGTCGGCGACCGATGATGCGGGCGGGGCGGACCCTCAGGGGGTCACGGCTCGATGAAGATGCACTCGCCGGGGCACTCCTCGGCGGCCTCGATCACGATGTCCTCCTGACCGGCGGGCACCGGCGCCAGACCCTGGGCACCCTGGGGGTTCCCCTCGGACTCGGCGTAGATCGTGTCGCCGTCACGCACATAGGCGAGGCCGTCGTCGAGGAGGACGAAGACGTCGGGGGCGATCTCCTCGCACAGCCCGTCTCCGGTGCACAGGTCCTGGTCGATCCATACCTTCATGATGTGTGTTCCTTCTCCTGATACCGGCGCCCCATCGTAGTCGCCGACGGGCGCTTTCCGGGCATCCTCGAAGCCCGCGGGCAGGACGGCCGACGGAGAAGGTGTGGTCGCAATAGCGCCGACGCCCCATATACTGCGCGTGGAGCCCAACGAGGAGGGACGTCGCCCATGAGCCAGAACCAGGGCGCCGACGAGGCAGCCGCCCTCCGCAGGAGGGTGGCGGACCTCGAAGCCGAGATCGACGACCTCAAGCGGAGACTGCGGGACGCGCCCCGACGTCTCCACGATCTCGAAGAGCGCCTCGCCGACAGCCAGCAGCGCCTGGCGCGAGCGATGGCGCAGAACGAGAAGCTCTCCTCGGTGCTCGAGGAGGCACGGGAACAGCTCAGTGTCCTCCGGGCGGAGGTGGAGAAGCTCACCACCCCTCCCAACGCCTTCGGCACGGTCCTCCAGGTCAACGAGGACGGATCGGTCGACGTGATGACCGGCAACCGCAAGTTACGGGTCGCCGCCCAGCCGAACATCGAGGTGAAGCAGCTCCAGGTCGGCCAGGAAGTCCTGCTGAACGAGAGCTTCACCATCGTCGACGTGCGCTCCTTCGACGCCTCCGGGGAGGTGGTGCGGGTCCGGGAGAAGCTCGACGACGGCCGCCTCGTGGTGATCGCCCACGCCGACGACGAGCGGGTGGTGGAGCTGGCCGACTCGATGCGGGACGTGCCGTTGCGAGCCGGTGACTACGTGCGGATCGATCCGCGCAGCGGACTCGTCTTCGAGCGCCTGATCAGACCCGAGGTGCAGGAGTTGGTGCTCGAAGAGGTGCCCGACGTCACCTACGAACAGGTGGGAGGCCTTCGGGAGCAGATCGAGGAGATCCGTGACGCCGTCGAGCTTCCCTATCGGCACAAGGAGCTGTTCGCCGAGTACGGGTTGGTCCCGCCCAAGGGCATCCTCCTGTACGGTCCCCCGGGATGCGGGAAGACGTTGATCGCCAAGGCGGTGGCCAACAGCCTTGCCAAGGCGGTGGCCGAGCGCACCGGGCGACCCGACGCCCGCAGCTACTTCCTCAACGTCAAGGGTCCCGAGCTGCTGAACAAGTGGGTGGGGGAGACGGAACGCCAGATTCGTCTCATCTTCCAGCGGGCCAAGGAGAAGTCGGACGAGGGCGTGCCCGTGATCGTGTTCTTCGACGAGATGGACTCTCTGTTCCGGACCCGGGGGAGCGGGATCTCCTCGGATGTCGAGTCGACGATCGTGCCCCAGCTCTTGAGCGAGCTCGACGGGGTCGAGTCGCTGAAGAACGTGATCGTGATCGGAGCCTCCAACCGTGAGGACCTCATCGACCCCGCCATCCTCCGCCCGGGGCGTCTCGACGTGAAGATCAAGATCAACCGACCGGACCCGGTGGCGGCGCGGGAGATCTTCAAGATCTACCTGTCGAGGGACGTCCCCATCGATCCCGAGACCCTCGCCGCCAAGGGCGGCGACCGGGAGGCGGTGATCGCCGACTTCATCGAGGCCACCGTGGCGGCGATGTACGCCGAGACCGACGAGAACCGGTTCCTGGAGGTGACGTACGCCAACGGTGATCGGGAGATCCTGTACTTCAAGGACTTCTCCAGCGGGGCGATGATCGAGAACATCGTTCGGCGGGCGAAGAAGGACGCCATCAAGCGCCAGATCGCCGGCGGCACCCGCGGGATCAAGAAGGAGGATCTGCTCAACGCCATCAAGCAGGAGTTCCGAGAGCACGAAGACCTGCCCAACACCACCAACCCCGACGACTGGGCGAAGATCTCGGGCAAGAAGGGCGAACGGATCGTCTACGTCCGTACCCTGTTGGACGGTGACGGCGAGAGCCGGATGGTGGACGGCGTCTCCACCGGGCAGTATCTCTGACATGGCGCTCCGCAAGGTGCTCGGCACCGAGACCGAGTACGGGATCACGGTTCGGGGACAGCCGGACTTCAACCCCGCCGTCGCCTCCGCCCTCGTGATCAACGCCTTCCCCGGGGAGCGGGTGCGGGTCCAGTGGTCCTTCGAGGAGGAGTCGCCCGGGCGGGATGCCCGTGGGTTCGGGCACGAGGGCTACGGCGTCGCCGATCCCGACTCCGCCCTCGTCAACGCGGTGCTCTCCAACGGTGCTCGGCTCTACGTCGACCACGCCCATCCCGAGTACTCGGGTCCGGAATGCTGGGATCCCCTCCAGGGCGCCCTCTACGACAAGGCGGGCGAGGTGGTGATGCACGTCTCCGCCGTCGAGGCCTGCCGCGCCCTGCCCGAGGGTCACGAGGTCCGGCTGTACAAGAACAACTCCGACGGCAAGGGCAACTCCTATGGGGCGCACGAGAACTACCTGCTCGCCCGTGATCTCCCCTTCGGGGACGTGATCCGCTACGCGACGACCTTCCTGGTGACCCGACAGGTGTTCACGGGCTCGGGCAAGGTGGGAGCCGAGAACGGCCGCCCGTCGGTGGACTTCCAGGTGACCCAGCGGGCCGATTTCTTCGAGGAGGAGGTGGGCCTCGAGACGACGCTGAAACGTCCCATCGTCAACACCCGGGACGAACCCCACGGCGATCCCGGGAAATACCGGCGCCTCCACGTGATCATCGGCGACGCCAACCTGTCGGAGGTGCAGACCTTCCTCAAGCTCGGATCGATGGCGCTGCTCCTCGCCGCCTTGGAGGACGGTGCCCTGCCCGAGGCCTTGGAGCTCGACGACCCGGTCGAGGCCTGTTGGAAGGTGAGCCACGATCCCACCCTCTCCGAGACCCTGCCGTTGGCAGAAGGGGGTCGGGCGACGGCGCTCGAGCTCCAGTTCCGATATCTGGAGTGGATCGAGAAGTACGTCCGCTCGGAGATGGACGAGCCGGTGTGGGATCGAGTGCTGGAGGTGTGGCGGGGCGTGCTCGAGGATCTCGAGGCCGAACCCATGAGGACCGCCGACCGGCTCGACTGGGTGGCGAAATACCGACTCCTCGAGGGGTTCAGGGAGCGGGACGGACTCGACTGGAACGCCGCCAAACTCAAGGCTCTCGACCTCCAGTATCACGACGTGGATCCCGAACGGGGGCTCTACCACCGGCTCGTGCGGAGGGGTGCCATGCAGCGGCTCTTCACCGACGAGGAGATCCTGGCGGCCGTCGGCGATCCGCCCGAGCGGACCCGTGCCTATTTCCGGGGACGTTGCGTGCGCGACTTCCCCGATTCGCTCATCGCCGCCAACTGGGATTCGCTGGTCTTCGACATCGGCGAATCCCATCTCAAGCGGGTTCCTATGATGGAGCCCCTGAGAGGAGACCGCGACCGCGTCGGGCCGCTGCTGGATTCGGTGGCCGACGCATCCGAACTGATCGAGGCGTTAGGAGGCTGACATGTCGGACCAGGAGCGGGCCCGTCGTCCGGCCCGGAAGCAAGAGGAGACCGAAGAGACCGAGGTCATCGAGGAGTCGGTCGAAGCCGACGTGGAGAAGATCGACGAGCTGCTCGACGAGATCGACTCGGTGTTGGAGGAGAACGCCGAGGAATTCGTCAAGAACTACGTGCAGAAGGGCGGCGAGTGAACCCGTCACGGATGCCTCTCCCCCTCGACGCGCCGCTGCCGGGATCCAGTTTCACCGAGCTCCTGACCGGGCTCGGCCAAGCCCCGACCTGGGACGTCCCCCCCGGGGCGGAACGGATGCTGCAGGCCCCCGAGGGGACGACGGTCCTCGCCCTCCGCTACGCGGGTGGGGTGGTGATGGCGGGCGACCGCCAAGCCACCGAGGGCACCACCGTCGCCCATCGCCGAATCCAGAAGGTGTTCCCCGCCGATCGATACTCGGCCGTCGCCATCGCGGGGACCGCCGGACTCGCCATCGAGATGGTCCGGCTCTTCCAGGTCGAGCTCGAACACTACGAGAAGATCGAAGGGATCCGGCTCAGCCTCGAAGGGAAGGCGAACTTCCTTGCCCGACTGGTCCGGGGTCAGCTTCCGATGGTCTTCCAAGGGTTGATCGTCGTGCCGCTGTTCGCCGGGTACGACGAGCACGAAGAGCGAGGCCGTCTCTACACCTTCGACATCGTCGGCGGGCGATACGAGGAGCGAGACTACGGATCCACCGGGTCCGGTTCCCGGCTGGCGAAGTCGTATCTTCGTACCGCCTTCCGGCCCGATCTCGATCCGTCCGCTGCGCTCCGCGTCGCCCTCGGTGCGCTGGTGGCGGCCGCCGACGAGGACGTCGCCACCGGCGGTCCGGACCTGCGGCGGGGGATCCTCCCCAGCGTCTACGCCGTCGACGCCGACGGCGTGCGCGAGGTCCCCGAGGACCTGGTGCGCGAGGCGGCCGAAGCCGCCCTGGAGGAGGTCCGGTGAGCATCCCCTTCTACGTCGCACCGGAACAGCTCGTCCGCGACAAGGCGGAGTTCGCACGCAAGGGGATCGCCCGGGGCCGGTCGATCCTCGCCATCGAGTACGACCGGGGGGTGTTGCTCATCGCCGAGAACCCCTCCTCGGCCCTCCACAAGATCAGCGAGATGTACGACCGGATCGCCTTCGCCGGCGTCGGGAAGTACAACGAATTCGAGACCCTCCGCAAGGCGGGGATTCGTCAGGCCGACCTGATGGGATACCTGTACAGCCGCAGCGACGTCACCGCGCAGGGGATCGCCACGGCGTTCTCGCAGACGCTCGGCTCGATCTTCAGCCACGAGATGAAGCCGTACGAAGTGGAGGTGCTCATCTGTGAGGTGGGTGCCGACGGGGAGCCGAACCGGCTCTTCAAGGTGTCCTACGACGGGACGCTGTTCGACGAACGGCGGTTCTGCGCCATCGGAGGCAAGGCCGAGGCGCTGGCCGACGCCGTCCGGGAGGGTTTCCGAGACGACATGGACCTTCCCGCGGCGATCCGTCTGGCGGTGCAGGCCTTCCGGGCTGCGGAAGAACGCGAACCCGAAGGCTGGGAGGCGGCGGTGCTCGACCTGTCGAACGGGCGACGGGCCTTCCGTCGGCTGGGGGAGTCCGAGATCACCGCGGCCATCGAGGGCGGGGACTGAAGAACTTCGGTCCACAAGCGCCGGGCCCGGGTACGCTGACCGAGTGGACCGGCGGATCTTCGGCCTCGAGAACGAGTACGGCGTCACCTGCACGCTGCGGGGGCAGCGGCGCCTCAGCCCGGATGAGGTCGCGCGCTACCTGTTCCGGCGGGTGGTGAGCTGGGGGCGGTCGTCGAACGTGTTCCTGGAGAACGGCGCCCGCCTCTACCTCGACGTGGGCAGCCATCCCGAGTACGCCACCCCGGAATGCGATCGGCTCGTCGACGTCGTCGCCCACGACAAGGCGGGGGAGCTGATCCTGGAGAGTCTCGTGCACTCCGCCGAGCAGCGGTTGGAGGAGGAGGGCATCCGAGGGGAGATCTACCTCTTCAAGAACAACACCGACTCGGCGGGGAACTCCTACGGCTGCCACGAGAACTACCTGGTGCCGCGCCACAAGGACTTTCATCGGACCGTCGACGTGCTCATCCCCTTCCTCGTCACCCGGCAGATCTTCCTCGGGGCGGGCAAGCTGCTCCAGACCCCACGGGGCACCAGCTACTCCATCTCCCAGCGGGCGGAGCACATCTGGGAGGGTGTGTCCTCGGCGACGACCCGGAGCCGTCCGATCATCAACACCCGGGACGAGCCCCACGCCGACGCCGAACGGTACCGGCGGCTGCACGTGATCGCCGGGGATTCGAACATGAGCGAATACGCCACGTTCGTGAAGGTCGGGACCGTCGTCGCCCTGCTGCAGATGATCGAGCGGGACGTCGTGTTCCGGGATCTGACCCTCGAGAACCCGATCCGCGCCATCCGGGAGATCTCCCACGACATGACCTGTCGCAAGAAGGTCCGACTCGCCAACGGACGAGAGCTCTCCGCCCTCGACATCCAATGGGAGTACCTGGAACGGGCGCTCCGGTTCGCTCGCAGCCCGGGGTTCCCGCCGGAGATCGAGGAGGCGATCCACCGGTGGGAACATCTCCTCACCGGCCTCGAGAAGGACCCGCTCTCCCTGGACCGGGAGGTGGATTGGGTGATCAAGCTTCGGTTGCTCGAACGGTACCGCCAGAAGCGTGGCCTCCCCATGTCCGATGCCCGCCTGGCCATGCTCGACCTGGCGTACCACGACGTGAGCCGCTCCCGGGGGCTCTACAACCTCCTCGCCCGGGAGGGCATGGTGGACCGGGTCGTCTCCGACGACGACGTGGGCCGGGCCGTCGTCGAGCCGCCCCAGACCACCCGCGCCCGCCTGCGGGGGGCGTTCATCCGGGCGGCGAAGGCGAAGAAACGGGACTTCACGGTGGACTGGGTGCATCTCAAACTGAACGACCAGGCCCAGCGCACCGTCCTGTGCAAGGACCCCTTCAAGGCGTTCGACGAGCGGGTGGATCGTCTCATCGAGACCCTCTGAGGGGTGCTTCACCCCGGGGCTCGAGCGCCGTACAGTCCTGGTGTGCGCAAAGTCATCGAGCGGGTGCTCAACCTGTTGGCCTTCCTGCTGACCGTGGGACGGCCGGTCACCGCCGACGAGATCCGCCAGACCGTGGCCGGTTACGGCAGCTCCGGCGACGAGGCGTTCCGGCGGATGTTCGAGCGGGACAAGGACCTCCTCCGTCGCCTCGGCATCCCCCTCCGGATGGAGGCGACCGACGCCTGGTCGGTGGAGTACGGCTACGTGGTGCCGCCCGAGGAGTATCGGATGGAGGATCCGGGACTGACCGACGAGGAACGGGCCGCGCTCTGGCTCGCTGCCCGCGTCGTGCGAGTCGGGGGTGGCCCGGTGGTCTCGTCGGCGGTGCTCAAGCTCGGCGGGGCGAGGCTCGGCGACGACGTCGAACCGATCGCGGCCGACCTCGGTGCCGACGCCGAGACCCTGGGGGCGCTGTTCCAGGCGGTGACGGAGCGGCGGATCGTCGAGTTCGACTACCGGGGGCGGCGACGTCGTGTGCATCCCCACGGGCTCGGGCATCGGCGGGGGCACTGGTACCTCGTCGGGACCGAGGGCGGGGCGCCGCGGACCTATCGGATCGATCGGACCTCGGGGGTGGTGGTCGGGGACGAGGCGGATGCCTTCGAGCCCGATCCGGAGGTGAACCTCGAGCGTGCTCTCCGACCCCAGCCGTGGGAGGCGGGCGCCGAGCCCCCGGTGAAGGCCCGGGTACGGTTCGATCCCGAGGTGGCGTGGTGGGCGGCCCGTCGCCTCGACGACGTCACCTTCTCACCCGGCCAACCCCTCGAGGTCGAGCTGGAGGTCTCGAATCCGGACGCCTTCATCGGTTGGGTGCTGACCTTCGGTCCCCGAGCCCGACTGCTCTCGCCACCCGAGTTGGTGCACCGCCTCGTCGAACGGGTACGGGGGGTGGCGTGACCCGGCCATCGGATCGCACCGCCGGTCGGCTGACCCGCATCCTCGCCATGCTGCCGTGGGTGATCGCCAATCCGGGAGCCACCGTGGCCGAGGTGTGTGAGCGGTTCGGCTATCGCCAGGAAGAGCTGATCCAGGACCTGAGGCTGGTGTTCATGTGCGGACTTCCCGGGTATGGGCCCGGCGACCTGATCGTGGCCCAGGTGGAGGGGGACCGGGTGGTCGTGGAGATGGCGGATTACTTCGCTCAGGCACCTCGCCTCACACCCGCCGAGGCCCTGGCCCTGCTCTCGGCGGGGCTCGCCCTGCTCGGCGCAGGCCAGGCCTCGGACGCCCTCGAGAGCGCCGTCGCCAAGCTCAGCCGGGTACTCGTCCCCGACGGAGAGGAGTTGCTGGCGGTCGACCTGGACGCCGAGCCGGAGTTGGTGGCCGAGCTGCGGCGCGCGGCGCTCGAAGGTCGGGTGGTCACCATCGACTACGTCTCCCTCGGGCGGAACCGGGAGACGGTCCGCCGGGTCGAGCCCTGGTTGGTCTTCTCGTCCCTGGGGAACTGGTACCTGTTCGGACACGACCATCTCAGCGGGGAGGAGCGGGTGTTCAGGGTCGACCGGATCCGCACGCTCGAGATCTCCGACGAACGGTTCGAACCGCCGAGAGAGGTCCCCGAGCCGCAGATTCGGTACGTCCCCTCCGACGACGACGTCCAATGCGTCATCGATCTGGGCCCACGGGCCCGGTGGGTGATCGATTACTACCCGGTGGAGATCCTCTCCGAAGACGGAGACGCCGTCCGCGTACGGTTCTCCAGCACCGACCCGTCCGTCCCCGCCGGGCTCCTGCTCCGGCTCGGTGCCGACGCGGTGCTGGTCGAAGGCGACGAGGTCGCCGAGGCGCTCGCTCGGCTCCGCGAGGAGGTCCTGGCCCTCTACCAGGACCGCTGACGATGGGTCGGCGGACCCAAAGATCCCGGTTTCCTGGATTCGGTTCTTCAGTTCTGGAGCCCTCCGGCCGATAGGTGATCTGGAAGCGGAAGTGCGGAGCGGACATGACCACCATCAAGACCACATGCAGTCGGTGCGGCGACGTGGAGCTCACGCCCCATGACCTCGCCCTCGAGCTCGACCCCGGCGAGGATCGCGGAACCTACCGGTTCACCTGCCCGTCGTGCGGTGAGATCGAGCGGCGGCCCGCCAACGCCCGGGTCGTGAGCGTGCTGCTCGCCACCGGCGTCGTCTACGAGATCGTCCGCACCGACCCCATCACCGAAGACGAGATCGAGAGTTTCGTCTCCGCGCTCAACACCGAGCCCAACCCCTTCCGTCTGCTCACCCACTGAGCTCCGGCGACGCCCCGCCGGGATGAGGCATCCAGGGCGTGTCCGAGAGGATGCGGCCTCGTCCCGCCGGGGCGCCGCCGCGTCCGGACCGTCGTCGTTACGCCTACCATTCTGGTGCGATGCTCCAAGGTCCTGAGATCCTCGTCATCCTCCTCGTGGCCCTCGTCGTGTTCGGGCCCGAGCGCCTGCCCGAACTGGCGCGCAAACTGGGCCGCTGGACCAGTGAGCTCCGCCAGGCAGCCCGAGAGGTGCGGGCGGGACTCCAGGCGGAGGTCGACGCGGTGACCCAGGTCGCAGACGAGATCACCGGCCCGGTGAAGGAGGCCAAAGAGGCCCTGTCGGACGCGGCCGGGCCCGTCGCCGAGGTGAAGGACGCCCTCGACTCGGTGACGAAACCCCACCGCTGGGTCGGGCCCAAACCCCAATCCGGACCGAGTCCCGAGGATGCGATGCGGGACCTGGAGGCGATCGAGGCAGGGCGTGCGACGACGATCGGCGAGCCCGAGACCGAGCCCACCGACGACGAACCGCCGAGCCCCGGATCGGACGAGGGAGAGGACGGCCCGGCGACCGACGGGGGTCCGGTGTCGGCATGACGGTGGACGAGCCGCAACCGATCCTCAGTCACCTCCAGGAGCTCCGGTGGCGGATCGTCCGCTCGGCGGTGGCAGTCGTCGTCACGTCCCTCGTGTCCCTCATCTTCGCCGGGCGGATCAAGGACATCCTGGAGCGTCCCTACCAGGAGATCTGCCGGGACTGTGCGTTCCAGGTCCTCGGGGCGACCGAGCAGTTCTCCGTCCTGATGAAGATCGCCTTCTTCGGGGGCATCGTCCTCGCCAGCCCCTACGTTCTCTATCAGGCGTGGGCGTTCATCAGCCCCGCCCTCACCGCCAGGGAGCGCCGTTGGGCGATCCCGATCGTCTCCGCCTGCGCGGTCCTGTTCGCCCTGGGCGTCGCCTTCGGCTACTGGTCCCTGCCGCGCGGTCTCGACTTCCTCCTCAACATCTTCGAGGACGTGCGGACCGACCTGCGCCTGGTGGACTACTTCTCCTTCGCGATCCGTTTCCTCCTCGCCTTCGGACTGTCGTTCCTGTACCCGGTGTTCCTCTTCGCCGCCGCCGCGGCCGGGTTGATCACATCCGCCCAGCTCGCCCACGGCCGTCGTTGGGCCGTGCTCATCATCGTCACGGCCGCCGCCATCATCACCCCGACGGGTGATGCCCTCACGCTCACTCTGCTCTCGGTGCCCCTGTACCTCTTCTACGAGATCACGTACTGGCTGGTACGTCTGGTCCTCCACAAGTGAGCCTCACCGACTTCTTCGCCGGTCGACCGTTCCCTCCCGACCCGTTCCAGGAACAGGCGGGGAAGGCCCTGGAGGCGGGGCGCTCGGTGGTGGTGACGGCACCGACGGGAGCGGGCAAGACACTGGTGGCAGAGGCCGCGATCCACCTCGCCCTCTCCGCCGGACGACGAGCCTTCTACACGACGCCGATCAAGGCCCTGTCGAACCAGAAATTCGCCGACCTCGTCGCCGAGCACGGCGCCAGGACCGTGGGGCTGCTCACCGGCGACAACGTCATCAACGCCGACGCCCGCGTCGTCGTGATGACGACCGAGGTGCTCCGCAACATGATCTACGCCGATGTGTCGGCCCTCGACGAGGTGGCGGTGGTGGTGCTCGACGAGGTGCACTACCTCCAGGACCCGTTTCGGGGAGCGGTGTGGGAGGAGGTCATCATCCACGCTCCCCGGCAGGTGCGGTTCGTCTGTCTGTCGGCGACGATCGCCAACGCCGAGGAGTTCGCCGCCTGGGTGAGGGAGCGCCGCGGACCCACCGACCTCATCGTCGCCGAAGAACGCCCCGTTCCCCTGGAGAGCCTCTATCTGATGGCGGACCGGTTCGGGCCCGAGCGTCTGCTCCTGCTCCCCACCTTCGTCAAGGCCGGGAATCGTCGGCGTCCCAACCCTCGGATCGAACGTCTCCTGCAGGCCGGCGCCCGGCGTCGGTTCACCACCCCTCGGCGCCTCGAGGTGGTGGAGCGGTTGGCGGCCGACGACCTGCTGCCCGCCATCTACTTCATCTTCTCCCGCGCCGGCTGCGACGCCGCGGCGTTGCGGATCCTGGAGTCGGGGATCCGGTTGACCACCCCGGAGCAGCGGGAGCGGGCGCGTGCCGTCGCCGAGGCTCGGACCGCGCATCTCGACGACGAAGATCTGGCTTCGCTCGGCTACGGGCGGTGGTTGGCGACCCTCGAAGCGGGGGCGGCGGCTCACCATGCGGGGCTGATCCCGGCCTTCAAGGAGGCGGTCGAGGAGCTGTTCGCGGCCGGTGACCTTCCGGTGGTCTTCGCGACCGAGACCCTGGCGTTGGGGATCAACATGCCCGCCCGTACCGTCGTGCTGGAGAGCCTCTCCAAGTTCGACGGGACCTCCCACCAGCTCCTCGAGCCGGGCGACTACACCCAGCTCACCGGGCGGGCAGGTCGGAGGGGGATCGACGTGGTCGGATACGGCATCGTCCTCCACTCGCGTTTCGTCCCCTTCGCCCAGGTCGCCCGCATCGCGTCGGTGGGGAGCCATCCGCTGAGATCGTCGTTCCGCCCGACGTACAACATGGCGGCGAACCTGGTCGCCAACTACCCGCAGTCCGCGGCGGAGGAGGTGCTGAAGGCCTCCTTCGCCCAGTTCCAACGTCGCCAGGCCCGGGAGCGGGCCGCGCGGACCCTGGCGCGATTGGAGCGACGCCTCGAAGCGGAGCTCGCCGACGCCGCGTGCGAACGGGGTTCGGTGGAGGAGTTCGCCCGCCTCCAGGATCGACCCCGGGAGGGGGATCTGGTGGCGACCCTGCATCCGGGCGACGTCATCGACGTGCCGGGGGGTCCCCGGGCCGGGAGGTTCGTCATCCTGCGACGCCTGGCCCGAGGTGACCGCGGCCCCCGGCTCTTGGCGCTGTCCACCTCCGGGAAGACCCAGACCCTGGGTCCGAGGGAGATCGTCCCCGGCACGAGGCGGATCGGCGTCCTCGACCTCCCCCGGCCCTACCGTCGAAAGGACCGCCGACTCGAACAGGATCTGCTTCGTCGGCTCCGCAAGGTCCCCCGGCAGCCCGCCGAACGTCCGTCCCGCAGACACATCGACCATCCGGTGGCGGCGTGTCCCGACGCCGAGGCTCATCTGGGGGCGCTCCGCCGAGCGCGACGGACGGCGCGACGGATCGAGCAGCTCCGCGCCGAGCTCGAAGGCTCCGACGGCGGCCTCGTCGGGGAGTTCCGGAGGATCGAGGCGCTGCTGACCGCCTGGGGGTACCTGGAAGGCTGGTCGCTGACGGAACGAGGGCGACGGCTTCGGTTCGTCTACAACGAATCCGACCTCCTCGTCGCCGAGTGCTGTGAGCGCGGCCTCCTCTCGGACCTGGCGCCCGAGGAGCTGGCCGCCCTGGTGTCGGTGTTCGTGTACGAACCGCGCCGGGACGCCCCCGAGTCGGGGGAGCCCCCCACCGAGGAGGTGGCGGTCCGCTGGAGCGCCATCGAGGCCCTGTGGGAGGAGCTCACCCGCGACGAGGTCGCCCATCGACTGCCCGCCACCCGCCGCCCCGAGCCGGGCTTCATGCCTCTGGCCTTCGAGTGGGCGGCCGGGTCGTCGCTGGAGGAATTGGAGACCGGCCCCCTGGCCGCCGGGGACTTCGTCCGTGTCATGCGCCAGCTCGCCGACCTGCTCCGTCAGCTTCGAGATGCCTACCCCGACCTCGCCTCGCCGGCGCGTGCCGCGCTGGAGCAGGTGGACCGCGGGGTGGTGGCGGCCCAGGGGGTCGGATGAGGGAGTGGGTGGTGCTGGTGAATCCGTACGCCGGACGCCGTCCGGTGGCCCTCGAACGGGTGGAGGATGCCCTCGGGCGGGCGGGGGTGGTCGCCCGGGTGGAAGAGGTCGACGGCCGGGAGGAGATGCGGGACGCGGTGACGGCGGTCTCCGGCTCCGGATTCCGCCTGGCGGTGGTGGGCGGTGACGGCACGGTGAGCCTGGCCGTCGACGCGTTGCTGGCGTCGGGGCTGTCGGAGCCGCCCCTCGTCGGCGTGCTCCCCACCGGGACGGGGTGTGACCTCCTCCGGATGTTCGGTATCCCCCAGGACCTGGAGCCGGCGGCCCGGCACCTGCTCGGCGACTCCGAGTACCTCCTCGACGTGGGACTCTTGGAGGGCGAGTGGGGACGCCGCAGGTTCGTGAACGTCGCCCAGGCCGGTGCCGGGGCGGCGGCCGCCGAGACCGCACCGCGGCTGCCCCGGATCCTCGGATCCGCCAGGTATTCCCTGGCCTTCGCCGCCCGCCTCCCCCGATTCCCGGCCTGCGACGTGGAGCTGGTCGCGCCCGGCTGGGAGTTCCGGGGCCGGGCCCTGGCGGCGATCTTCGCCAACGCCCAGTTCTTCGCCGGCGGCTGGAACGTGGCGCCCAAGGCGAGCGTGGTCGATGGCCTCCTCGACGTCCAGGTCTTCCAGGCCACCAAGTCCGAGGCGCCGGGGCTGGTGCCGAAGATCGTGAAAGGGGTGCACCTGGGCCACCACGCCGTCCGACGCCGCAGCCTGGGCAGTTTTCGGCTCGCCACCGACGTCCCCTGGCCGGTGGAAGTGGACGGCGACCCCGTGGGGACGACACCGATCAGCGGCAGCGTCGACCGTGGGGCGGTACGGTTGAAGATCTGAACGCGACGCGGCGCGGTGCGCGTATACTCCCGCCGCCCGAGACGATACGGCCCATGACCACCGAACCAGATCGAACCGAGATCGACATGGTCGAACCCGAGCTCGAGGAGGAGCTCGAAGACGACGTCCTGGTCGACGACGAGTACGTCGCCGACGTGGACGTCACCGAGCTCGACGTCGAGGACGACGACGGCGAGGTCGACGAGGACGCCGACGAGGCCCTCGACGAGCTCGAGGCGGAGGAGCTGGAGCTCCTCGACGAGGAGATCGCCGAGACCCTCCCCGTCGACGAGGTGGAGGAGCTCCGGGCGATCCGCCGCGAAGAGCTCACCATGAACGTGGACGCCGAGTCGCCCCGAGAGGACGAGTTCGTCTGCCAGTCGTGTTTCCTGGTGAAGCGGATCAGCCAGCTCGCCAACCGGCGGAAGATGATCTGCGCCGACTGTGCGCTCTGACCGGGTCGCCGTCGTCGTCCCGACGTACAACGAGCGCGACAACCTCCCCGACCTCGTGACGGCGATCCGAGCTCGGGGATACCGGGTGCTGATCGTGGACGACGCCTCACCCGACGGGACGGGGGAGCTGGCCGACGAGCTGGCCCGATCCGATCCCGGTGTGGAGGTGCTCCATCGCCCACGCAAGGAGGGGCTCGGACCGGCCTACGCCGCGGGGTTCGACCGGGTCCTCTCCGAAGGCGCCGACGTCGTCGTCGAGATGGACGCCGACTTCTCCCACGACCCGGCGGATCTTCCCCGACTCGTGGCCGCCATCGACGCGGGGGCCGACCTCGCCATCGGATCCCGGTACGTCGCGGGCGGGGCCACTCCCGACTGGCCGCTGCTGCGGCGCTGGATCTCGCGGGGCGGCAACCTGTACGCGCGGGCGATGCTGGGCATCCCGATCCGGGACGCCACCGCCGGGTTCCGGGCGTTCACCGCCGACGCCCTCCGTTCGCTTCCCTACCGGAGCGCCCGGGCGTCCGGCTACGGGTTCCAGGTGGAGATGGCCTGGCGGGCGGTGAGCCGGGGGATGCGGATCGTGGAGGTCCCCATCGTCTTCCGAGACCGGCGGGTCGGGCAGTCGAAGATGGGCATCGGGATCGTCGCCGAGGCGATGTGGCTCGTCACCCGGTGGGGCATCTCCCGGATCTTCGGAAGGCTAGCCTCCCGGCGATGATCCCCGTCGCGACTCGCCACGCCACCCCTGCCGACCTGGAACTCCTCGTGCGCCTCTACCGCGATCTGGAGGCGGAGATGAGCGGGCTCTCGGCGATGTGGCCCCTCGCCGAAGGGCTCCCCGAACCGGTGGAGGACGCCTTCGAGACGATGCTGGCCGACCCCGACGTCGTGGTCCTGGTCGGGGAGATCGACCGAGCCGGGGTCGGGTTCCTGGTGGCACGGGTCGCCGGGCTCCTGCCCCAGGCGGGAGGGGAGCGGAGGGGGGTGATCCCCTTCGTCTTCGTGGAGGGGGAGGCCCGGGGGGTGGGGGTCGGGGAGGCATTGCTGGAGGCGGCCCTCGACGAGCTCCGGGGGCGCGGGATCAGACGGTTCGACGCCCACGTCCTCCCCGGTCACCGCCTGGCGAAGAACTTCTTCGAATCGGGAGGATTCGCGGCACGGTCCATCATCATGTACCACGAGGATGCGCCATGACCGCGGCGGGGAGCCATCCGATCCCGGGCGTGGGGGTGGCGGTCGTCCGCGCCGACACCATTCTCCTCGTCCGCCGGGGACGGGGGGCCCTGGCGGGGTCATGGGCGGTCCCCGGTGGCAAGGTACGGTGGGGTGAGACGATGCGCGAGGCGGCCCGGCGGGAGGCGCGCGAGGAGACGGGGATCGACGTCGACGTCGGCGAGGTGCTGTGGGTCGGAGACGCCATCGGACCCGGCGACCCGCCCGCGTGGCACTACACGCTCGTCGACTTCCGCGCCACGCCGGTCGGCGGGCGTCTGCTCGCCGGCGACGACGCCGCCGAGGTGGCGTGGGTGCCCCTCGACGAGGTCCGGCGTCTTCCCCTGACACCGACGATGCCCGATCTCTTGGAGGCCCTCGATGGTCGGTGAGGGCGACGCGACCGCGATCCCCGAGGTCGCCGAGCTGTGCCGACGGCTCATCAGGAACGCCTGCGTCAACGACGGCAGCCCCGAGAGCGGACAGGAGTGGCGCTCCACCGACACCCTGGCCGAGTATTTCGGGAGGGGAGGCGAGCCGTTCGAACCGGCACCCGGGAGGCGATCGGTCCTCTACCGGGTCCCCGGGCGTGATCCGGCCGCACCCCGGCTCATGCTGATGGGCCACACCGACGTCGTGCCGGTGAACGAAGAGAGCTGGTCGGTCGATCCCTTCGGCGGGGAGATCGTCGACGGCTTCCTCTGGGGGCGCGGGGCCGTCGACATGCTGAACCTCACCGCGGCGATGGCCGTCGTCTTCAAGCCCTACCTGACCGGTGAGCGGGATCCACTTCCGGGAGACCTCTTGTACCTGGCGGTGGCGGACGAAGAGGCGGCGGGTCGTCTCGGCGCCCAGCCCCTGGTGGCGGAGCGGTGGGATCTGGTCGGCTGTGAGTACCTTCTGACCGAGATCGCCTACCCGCCCCTCGACGTCGGCGAGGAGCGGGGCTATCCGGTCTCGGTGGGGGAGAAGGGTCCCTTCTGGACGGCGCTGCGGACGTCGGGCACTCCCGGACACGGGAGCCAGCCCTTCGGACGGGAGAACGCCTTGGCCGCCCTCACCGAGGGTGTCGCCGGGCTCTTCCACACCCCAGCCCCGGTGGCGATCACCCCGATCTGGGAGGAGTTCGTCAGGTCGCTCGGGCTCCCCCCGGACCAGGTCGAAGCTCTCTGCGACCCGGACCGCGTCGATGCCGAGATCGAGCGGCTCGCGGCGACGGACGTACGCTGGGCCTCGTACGTCCATGCCTGCACCCACATGACGGTGAGCCCGAACGTCGTCCGGGGCGGGACCAAGGCCAACGTGATCCCCGACCGGGCGGAGGCGGAGGTGGACGTCCGTGCCCTGCCGGGGATGGACCGAGAGGATGTGGACCAGCATCTCCGCAAGGCGATGGGCTCGGCCGGAGCGCGCATCGAGCTGGTCCCGGTCGCCGACCACGTCGCCAACTGGTCGCCCCGTCCCAATCCCCTGTGGGAGGCGGTGGTGGACGCCACCGAAGACCTCACCGGATCCCGCAACGTGGTGCCGACCCTGATGCCCGCCACGACCGACGCCCGCTTCTTCCGGGACCGGGGGACGATCGCCTACGGCGCCGGGCTGTTCGACACCTCGATCCGGTTCGCAGATTTCCTCGCCATGTTCCACGGGAACGACGAACGGATCTCCATCGCCTCCCTCGAGCTGACCGTCGCATTCCTCGACCGGACGCTCCAGCGGTTCGCGGAGGCGGTCGGAGGATGACCGGCACCGTCGTCTGCGACCTCGACGGGGTCGTCTACCGGGGAGGTCGGGCCGTCGACGGAGCGGGCGAGGCCCTGGCGGAGCTCGAGCGTCGGGGCTGGCGCATCCTGTTCTGCACCAACAACTCCACCCGCACCCGGGCTGCGGTCGCCCGGCGGATCGCCGAGCTGGCCGGGTATCCGGCGCGGGTCGACCAGGTCGTGGGTTCGGCCGAGGCGGCCGCCGCCCTCCTCGCCGCGCAGCGGCCGCCGACCTACGTCCTCGGCGGCGACGGGATCCGCGAGGCCCTCCGGGCGGCGAAGATCCCCGAGGTCGCCGACGCCGAGGGGGCGGAGGCGGTCGTGGTCGGGTTGGCCACCGACTGCGACTACGCCGCCCTGGCGACCGCCGCCTCCGCGGTCCGAAGAGGTGCGCGGTTCGTCGCCACCAACGCCGACCCGACCTTCCCGGCCGAGGAGGAGTTGCTGCCCGGCGCCGGTGCGATCCTGGCGGCGGTGGAGACGGCGGCCGGATGTCGGGCGGAGGTGGCGGGAAAACCCCACGATCCGATCCGGCGCCTCCTCCGGAGCCGGGTGGGACCGGGGCCCGTCTGGGTGGTGGGGGACCGTGAGGACACCGACCTGGAGCTGGCTCGGGCCGAGGGCTGGACGGCGGTGCTCGTCCTCACGGGAGCGACCTCCCGACCCGACGAGCTGGTGAGGCCGGCCGACCTGGTCCTCGACTCGTTGGCGGCCCTCGCCGATCACATCGGGTAGAGCCGGGTCCTGGTTCGACGTGTTCGAGCGAGGAACCGCCGTCGATGCAGCGCCACGTAGACCATCCCGGCGAGGAACCCCGCCACATGGGCCTCCCAGGCGATGTTCGTCTCCGCTCCGGCGAGGAGGAACTGCCCGACCAGCCAGAAGATCAGGAAGGTGGCCGCGGGGAGCACGAAGGGGAGGAAGAAGAAAGGCGGGACGATCGTCACCACCTCGGCGGTCGGATAGAGGATCAGGTAGGCCCCCATCACCCCGGCGATCGCTCCCGAAGCCCCGACGACGGGGATCGTCGATCCGGGGTTGAGGAGGATGTGGCCGAAGGCGGCGACGATTCCGGTCCCCAGGTAGAAGAGGAGGTACCGGACGTGCCCGAGGGCGTCCTCCACGTTGTTGCCGAAGATCGCCAGCACCCACAGGTTCCCGAAGAGGTGGGCGAGGCCTCCGTGGAAGAAGATCGACGCCACCACCGCCCAGAACACGTTCTTGTCGGGGAAGACGGGGGTCCCGGCCTCGGCCGAGCAACGCCCGGTGCGGATCTCGTCGATGCTGAGGGGCTCCCCGGTCAGGACCTCACAGGGGATGGCGGCCTCGGCGTACAGGAATCGTTCTCCGGCGTCGGGTGCGGAGGGCTGGACGAAGAAGAAGACGTAGACGGCCGCGGCGATGATGAGATAGGTCACCACCGGGGTACGCACCGACGGGTTGACATCGCGGATCGGGAGCACGACGCGCTCGCAGGGTTCGGGGAGCGATAATGGCGGCATGGATACTACGCAGCGAGAAGACGCCGTGGAACGGCGACCCGTCGACGAGGGATCCGACGAGGGTCCCGCGCTGGAGGCCGAGATCGACGCCATCGCCGACCTCGATCCCGTCGAGGCGGAGGAGCGGGTCACCCTCCTGACGTCCCGGCTCGCCGACCTCCTCGACGGAGGCGACGGCTGAAGTCGTCACCGACGTCGGGTACGGTGGGATCGCCCGAGCCGCGAGGGGCTCGCCTCGTCTCTGCCATGGAGCGACCATGAAACTGGGTGTCCCATGAAACTGGGTGTCATCGTCAACGAGGAGCGGCCGGCGGCGCTCGCCTTCGCCGATCGGCTCCTCACCGCCGCCGGTCGACGTGGGCTGGCCGTCGTCACCGAGGGGGAAGCGGTGCCCGGTGACGACTGGCGCGGGGAGCAGGTCGACGTGGTGATCGCCGTCGGCGGGGACGGGACGGTCCTCCGTGCCACCCAACGGGCTCTCGAACTCGACGTGCCGGTCCTGGGGTTCAACCTCGGCACGGTCGGGTTCCTCGCCGAGGCCGAACCGGAGGATCTCGAATCGGTGCTCGATCGTCTCGCCGAGGGTGCGATCCGGGTGATCCCCCGGATGACCCTGGAGGCGACCACGTCGGAGGGAGTCGTCGGGTACGGGGTGAACGACGTGGTGATCGAGAAGATCGAGAGCCAGCGCCTGGTGGCCCTCGACGTGACGATCGACGGGAGCGAGTTCCTCACCTACCGGGCGGACGGGGTCGTCATCGCCACCCCCACGGGGTCGACGGCCTACTCGTTCTCGGCAGGCGGGCCCCTCATCGACCCCGAGATCGAGGCGATCAGCGTCACCGCCGTCGCCCCCCACGCGCTCTTCGATCGCACGATCGTCCTGGCACCGTCGGCGCGTCTCCGCTGCAGGGTCGTCGCCGACCGTCCGGTGCAGGTCAGCGTCGACGGACGGGCATTGGGCCATCTCGGCGCCGACGGATGGGTCGATGTCCGGCGGGCGTCACGGGCCGTCGGGTTCGTCACCTTCGACCACGAGACGTTCCCTCGACGGGTGCGCGACCGTCTGGGGCTGGGCAATGCTGGATGAGCTGATCGTCTCCAATCTGGGGGTGATCCGTCACGCCCGGCTCTGCCCCGGCCGGGGCCTGGTGGTGATCACCGGCGAGACGGGGGCGGGGAAGACCTTGTTGCTGGGTGCGCTGCGGCTCCTCACCGGCTCCACGGCTCGGCTCGATCTCGTCGGTCCCTTCGGAGAGGAGGCGGTCGTCGAAGGGCGCTTCGTCATCGGCGACCGAGAGGTCGCCGCGTCGAGGCGGATGACGAGCGAGCGGAGCCGTGCGTACCTCGACGGCCACGTCGTCTCCGCCGCCGCCCTGGCGGAGGCCACGTCCGGCCTCACCGAGATCGTGGCCCAGCACGACCAGGTGATCCTCGCCCGACCGGCGTCGTTGCGGCGGCTCCTCGACCGCCGTCTCGACGGGACGGGGAGGAAGCTGCGGGAGGAGTTCGAGGAGGCGTGGTCGGAGCTGACGACGGCTCGTGCCCGAGCGGAGGCGTTGGGGGGCGATCGGACCGCACTGGAACGGGAGCTCGACGTCGTCCGTCACCAGGCATCCGAGATCGAGCAGGCGGGTTTCACCTTCGGCGACGACGAGCGGCTGGAGACCGAGGCTCGGCGTCTGCGCCACGCCGCCGAGCTGCTGGAGGGTCTGGCCGAGGTGCGGCAGGTGATCGAGCAGGCGGAGGAGGCCCTCGCCGAGGCGATCGGGCACACCCGTCGACTGGCCCGACTCGACTCGACGCTGGGGGAGCTGGCCGGATACCTGGAGGGGGCGGAGGCCCAGGCGGCGGAGGCGGCGGCGGCGGTTCGCGCCCACGCCGAGGAGCTCGATCTGGACCCCGAACGCGCCGAGGAGCTGGAACGTCGGCTCCAACTCCTCGGGGACCTCCGTCGGAGATACGGACCGACCCTGCAGGACGTGCTGGACTTCGGCGTCCGGGCCGCCTCCCGAGCCGACGAGCTCGAGAGGCTGCTCACCCGGGCCGACGCCATCGCCGACGAGCTCGCTGCGGCCGAGCGCCGAGTGGACCAGGTGGGGGCCCGACTTCGGGAGGCCCGAGCCGCCGCCGCGGTTCGCCTCGTCGAGGATGCCGTCCTCCACCTGAGGGACCTCGGGTTCGGCGACCCCATCCTCCAGATCGCGGTGGAGGAGGCAGAGCCGGCTCCGACCGGTGCGGACCGTCCGCGGTTGGTGTTCGCCTCCGACCGTCGGCTGGAGGCGGGTGACGTCGGTCGGGTCGCGTCGGGCGGTGAGCTGAGCCGCCTCGTCCTGGCCCTCCGCCTGGCCGGAGGCCTCGCCGACGCTCCGACGGTGATCTTCGACGAGGTGGACGCCGGGGTCGGAGGCGCCACCGCGCTCGCCGTCGGCAAGAAACTGGCCGCCGTCTCCGAGACGGTGGACCAGGTCCTGGTCGTCACCCACCTTCCGCAGATCGCGGCCTTCGCCGATCGTCACTACGTCGTGGAGCGGGACGGGAACGAGGCGACCGTTCGCCTCGTCACCGGGGAGGCGCGGCTGGGAGAGCTGACCCGCATGCTCGCCGGGCTCCCGGACAGTGGGCACGGACGGGAGGCCGCAGCCGAACTCCTCGCCCTGGCAGGCCGCTGAGGGGGCGACGGCGATAGGCTCACGATCAACCGACGATCGAGCACCGAGGCGAGGTACACCCGAGTCAGGAGTCGTCCATGCAGAACGTCCGTGTCGCCCACGAGCCCCCCGTCACGACGATCACCCTGGATCGTCCCGAACGACGCAATGCTCTCAGCCTGCAGATGATGCAAGAGCTCACCGACGCCCTCCGGTCGGTGCCCGCCGACTCCCAGGTCGTGGTGCTGCGGGCCGAGGGCCCGGCCTTCTCGGCCGGCCACGACCTCTCGGAGATGATCGGGCGTGATCCCTCCTTCTACCAGCGTCTCTTCGACGTGTGCACGGTGATGATGGAGACGATCCACCGGATCCCCCAGCCGGTGATCGCCCGCGTCCACGGGGTCGCCACCGCCGCCGGATGCCAGCTCGTCGCCTCCTGCGATCTCGTGGTGGCCGCAGCGTCCGCCACCTTCGCGACGCCCGGCGTGAAGATCGGTCTGTTCTGCTCGACCCCGATGGTCCCGATCTCACGGGCGGTGGGGCGCAAACGCGCCCTCGAGATGCTGCTGACGGGCGAACCGATCTCGGCGGAGACGGCGCAGGCCTGGGGCCTCGTGAACCGGGTCGTGCCGGTCGACGAACTCGACGACGAGATCGAGCGACTCATCTCCCAGATCACCCGATACAGCCCCACGATCATCGGGATCGGCAAGGAGGCGTTCTACTCCCAGATCGAGTTGGACGAGCACCGGGCCTACGACCTCACCAAGGCGGTCATGTCGTCCAACGCATCCCACGTCGACGCCCAGGAGGGGATGTGTGCGTTCTTGGAGAAACGGGCACCCACATGGCAGTCGCGGACTCGAGAGGAGGTCTGACATGGCACGGGTCGACATCACGCCGCTCACACCGTTGCTGTTCCTCGAGCGGAGCGCCGAGGTGTTCCCCGACCGCACCGCCATCGTGTACGGCGACCGGAGACTCACCTACCGCGAGATGGCGGAGGAGGCGACACGGCTGGCGAACGCCCTGGAGGCGTCCGGGATCTCCTCGGGCGACCGGGTCGCCTACCTGCTCCCCAACCTCCCGGAGATGCTCATCGCCCATTTCGGGGTGCCTCTGGCCCAGGCGGTGCTCGTCGCCATCAACACCCGGCTGTCGGGACCGGAGATCGAGTACATCCTCGGCCATTCCGGAGCCCGGATCCTGGTGGTGGACTCGGAGCTGTACCCGGTGGTGGCCGACCACCTGGGTTCCTGTCCCGCGCTCGCCGAGGTGGTGGTGGTGGACGACGTGGGTCGGGGGACGGCGGAGGGGACGATCGCCTACGGCGATCTGCTCGCCCGAGGGGACGCCTCACCGCGGCCGTGGCGGGTTCCCGACGAGCTCCAGCCGATCTCCATCAACTACACGTCGGGCACCACCGGGCGTCCCAAGGGCGTCATGTACACCCACCGGGGCGCCCACCTCAACGCCCTCGGGGAGGTGATCCACTCCCACCACGACACCGACTCCGTCTACCTGTGGACGCTGCCGATGTTCCACTGCAACGGGTGGTGCACCACCTGGGGGGTGACGGCGGTGGGTGGACGCCACGTCTGTCTCCGGACGGTGGACCCGGGGTTGGTGTGGAAGCTGATCCGTACCGAGGGCGTCACCCACCTCAACGCGGCGCCGACGGTCCTCATCTCGCTGGCGAACCATCCCGATGCCGCACCGGTGGAGGGCGGCCTCACCGTCACGACCGCCGGTGCCCCACCGAGCCCCACCATCATCGCCCAGATGGAGGAGCTCGGGGCGAGGATCGTCCACGTCTACGGGCTCACCGAGACCTATGGGCCCTACACCGTCTGCGAATGGCAGGACGGCTGGGTGCGTCTCGACCCTTCCGAGCGGGCACGGCTGCTGGCCCGCCAGGGGGTGGCCTTCATCGGTGCCGACCCCATCAGGGTCGTCGACGAGCAGATGCGCGACGTGCCGAGGGACGGGGCCACCATGGGCGAGGTCGTCATGCGGGGCAACAACGTGATGGCGGGGTACTACGCCGACCCCGAGGCGACCGAGCGGGCGTTCCGCGGCGGCTGGTTCCACTCGGGCGACCTCGCCGTCTGGCATCCCGACGGCTACATCGAGCTGCGGGATCGGGCGAAGGACATCATCATCTCCGGAGGTGAGAACATCTCCACGATCGAGGTGGAGCAGGCGGTGATGTCGCATCCGGCGGTGCTCGAGGCGGCGGTGGTGGCGATGCCCCACGACCATTGGGGCGAGCGACCCAAGGCGTTCGTGGTGTTGAAGCCGGGGCGTTCGGCGGAGCCGGACGACATCATCGCCCATGTGCGGGATCGGATCGCCCATTTCAAGGCGCCCGACGAGGTGGAGATCGTGGAGGAGCTCCCCAAGACCTCCACCGGGAAGATCCAGAAGTACGTCCTTCGGGAGCAGGTCTGGGAGGGCCGGGAGAAGCGGATCAACTGAGCTCGGATCCCCGGGTCCGTTCCCGGACCGTGCTACGGTGAGGTCCCGTGATGAACGACACATGGACGACCGCTCATCGCGGGGAACCGAGTCCGAAGTACGTCTTCGTGACCGGTGGCGTCGTCTCCAGTCTCGGCAAGGGGATCACGGGGGCGTCCCTGGGGCGTCTCCTCACCGCACGGGGCCTCCGGGTCGTCTCCCAGAAGCTCGACCCCTACATCAACGTCGATCCCGGGACGATGAACCCGTTCCAACACGGGGAGGTCTTCGTCACCGACGACGGCGGCGAGACCGACCTCGACCTGGGTCACTACGAGCGCTTCACCGGCTCCAACCTGCGGCGCACCTCGAACGTGACCGCCGGATCGATCTACCTGTCGGTGATCCAGAAGGAGCGGCGAGGGGATTACCTGGGCGACACGGTCCAGGTGATCCCCCACATCACCAACGAGATCAAGGACCGGATCCGGGCGGTCGCCGGGCCGGAGGAGGCGGACGTGGTGATCACCGAGGTGGGCGGAACCGTCGGTGACATCGAGAGCCTCCCCTTCCTCGAGGCGATCCGTCAGTTCGCCAACGACGTCGGCCGCGACAACGCGCTGTTCCTCCACGTCACCCTCGTCCCCTACATCGCCTCCTCCGAGGAGCTGAAGACGAAACCCACCCAGCATTCGGTGGCGGAGCTTCGGTCGAAGGGGATCCAGCCGGACGTGATCGTCGTCCGATCGGACCGGCCGATCGACGACGCGGTGCGACGGAAGATCTCGCTCTTCTGCGACGTCCCCGTCCGGGCCGTGATCTCGGCCCCCGACGCCTCCGATATCTACGAGGTGCCGCTGATCCTCCACCGGGGAGGACTCGACCAGGTCGTGTGCGAACGTCTCGGCCTCGAAGGTCGGGAACCCGACCTGAGTGATTGGGAGACGATGGTGCGGCGGGCGATGGCCGCCACGAAGCCGGTGACGATCGGCGTCGTCGGGAAATACGTCGACCTCCCCGACGCCTACCTGTCGGTGGTGGAGGCCCTCCGTCACGGCGCCGCCGCCGAGGACCGCAAGCTCGAGATCCGATGGATCCCGAGTGACGAGCTCACCGGGATGCTCGCCGAGAGCTACCTCCAGGACGTCGACGGCATCGTGGTGCCCGGAGGCTTCGGCCCCCGGGGGGTGGAGGGGAAGATCGCCGCCATCCGCTACGCGCGGGAACGGGGCCTCCCCTTCCTCGGCCTCTGCCTCGGGCTGCAGTGTGCGGTGATCGAGTTCGCCCGGGACGTGCTCGGCTTCGCCGACGCCAACAGCACCGAGTTCGATCCGACCACGTCGCATCCGGTCATCGACCTCATGGAGAGTCAGCACGGGGTGGAGGACAAAGGCGGGACGATGCGGCTGGGCCTGTACCCGGCGAAGCTCGTGGAGGGCTCGATCGTCCGTTCCCTCTACGGCCGAGAGCTGATCTACGAGCGGCACCGGCACCGGTGG
>JALSJV010000299.1 GCA_026989215.1 Acidimicrobiia bacterium
ACCGAGCAGGCCCGACCGGCGTCGATCGTTGGTGACGAGAAGCCCGATGCCCGTCAGGACCCGATCGCTCGACGTCGGTCGCTGCGATGCCCGCACCACCTCATGGGCCACGCCCACGCACTCCGAGCAGATCGACACACCCCGGGGACCCGCCACGAGGTGGTCCACCTCCGAACGCGGCTTGTCACAGAACGAGCATCGGTCACGCGCCATCGCGGTCCCCCCGTCGCCCCCTCCCGCCCCGTCCGGTCACCCTCGGGTCGGGGCCCGGGGCGGGCCCGTGTCCACCCGAAGGTCCCCCGGGAGCCCGAGGGCCCGCTCGCCGAGGATGTTCTTCTGGATGTTCGTGGTGCCGCCCCCGATGGTGAGGGCCTGGCTGAAGAGGTACCCCAGGCACCAGTCGACCGCCTCGTCGTCCGCCGACCCGACGCCGAGCATGCCGTCGGGACCCATCCGGTCGACCACGGCCTCGTAGACGTCCTGACCGAAGGTGTCGGCGAGGAGTTTGAGCACCGCCGCCTCGGGGCCCGGCATCGCCCCGGCCGCCACCCCCGCCGCCACCCGGTCCCGCATCAGCTCGATCACCCGGTGCCGCCCGTAGAGCTCCGCCCAGCGGTCCCGCTCCAACGGATGCCGAGGACCACGGGACCGAGCCCAATCCCAGAACTCGTCGAAGCTGCGGCCCCCTCCCCACAGCAGCCCCCTCCCCGCCGAGAGGTTGATCCGCTCCTGCATCAGGGTGGTGACCACGACCCGCCAACCGCCGTCGACCTCGCCGACCCGGTCGGAATCTGCCACGACGGCACCGTCGAAGAACACCTCGTTGAAATGCGACTCCCCCGTCATCTGTCGGATCGGACGGATCTCGATCCCCGGCTGATGCATGTCGATGAGGAAGAAGGTGAGGCCACGGTGCTTGGGGACGTCGGGATTGGTTCGGGCGACGAGGATGCCGTAGTCGGACTCGGCGGCCCCCGAGCTCCAGATCTTCTGCCCGGTCACCAACCAGTGGTCGCCGTCCCGCTCCGCCCGGGTCCGCAGCCCCGCCAGGTCGGAACCGGCGTCGGGCTCGCTGAAGAGCTGACACCAGATGATGTCGCCCCACAGGGTCGGCTCCAGGAAGCGAGCCTTCTGGTCGTCGGTGCCGTGGGCGAGGATCGCCGGACCCGCCCAGCCGATCCCGATCACGTTGCCGGGCCCCGGGGCACCGACCCGAACCAGCTCTTCGATGACGACGATCCGTTCCGCCATCCCCAACCCACGTCCCCCATACTCCTCCGGGTAGTGGGGTGCGACGAGGCGTTCCTCCTGGAGACGACGGTGCCAGGGACCGACGGTGTCGCCACCGGCGAGGGCGCCCCGCTCGGCGGGGTAGCGAACCGGATCCCACTCCGCCTCCAGGAAGGCCCGCACCTCGGCGCGGAAGGCATCGCTCATGCCGCCACGATACCCGCCGCGAGGTGTCCGGTTCTCGTAGGCTGGTCCCCCCGAGACGAGGAGCTTCGTGATGGCTGTGACCTACCGCCTCGACGGCGACGTCGCCGTCCTCACCCTCAACCGCCCCGACCGCTACAACGCCATCTCCCAGGAGCTGTGCGATCAGCTCGTCGCCGGGCTGGCGAGAGCATCGGCGGAGGCCCGGGCGGCGGTCGTCACCGGTGCCGGCAAGGCCTTCTGCTCCGGCGCCGACCTGTCCGACCTGATGGGCGAGTACGAGGCGGGAGGCCCGGACCTGGGTCCGGTGATCGATCGACGGTTCAACCCGATCGTGGAGGCGCTGCTGGACGTCGACGTCCCCACCATCGCCGCCGTGAACGGGGTCGCCGCCGGAGCGGGGATGGGGATCGCCCTGGCCTGCGACCTGAGGGTGATGGCGGAGGAGTCCTTCTTCCTGGCGGCCTTCATCGGCCTCGCCCTCGTACCCGACACCGGATCCACCTGGTTCCTCCCGCACCATCTCGGACTGTCCCGGGCGATCGAGTTCACCTTCACCAACCGCCGCCTGGGCGCCGCCGAGGCCTCCGAACTCGGCCTGGCCCATCGGGTGGTTCCCGCCGATCGGGTCGTCGCCGAGGCCGTGGGGTGGGCGACGGAGCTCGCCGACGGTCACCCTCCCGCCTTCGCCGCGACCCGCCGCCTGCTCAGAGAGGCGATGAGCGGGAACGTCCGGGACGCCCTCGCCGCCGAGCGGGCGACCCAGGCCGAGCTGGGTGCCGCCCCCGCCCATCTGGAGGGGATGCGGGCGTTCCTGGAGAAGCGTCCCGCCGACTTCCGATCCCTCACCTGATCCGTCTCGACGGCTCGCCCGACGCGCTCCCGGCGATGCCCGTCGCCCGGACCTCACCGCGGGGGCTGGGATCAGAGGCGACCCGCCTCGACGATCCGCTGGAGGAACCTCCGGGTCCGCTCCTCCCGCGGTCGAGCGAAGATCTCGGCCGGGGGTCCCTGCTCGAGGATGACGCCGCCGTCGAGGAAGCAGACCCGGTCGGCGACGTCTCGGGCGAACCCCATCTCGTGGGTGGCGATGAGCATCGTCATGCCCGCCGACTTCAGGTCTCGGATCACGTCGAGGACCTCGGCGATCAACTCGGGATCGAGCGCCGAGGTCACCTCGTCCAACAACATCAGCTCGGGGTCCGTGGCGAGGGACCGGATGATGGCGACCCGTTGCTGCTGGCCACCGGACAGCCGGTCGGGATACTCGTCCGCCTTGTCCTCCAGTCCGAACCGTCCGAGAAGCTCCCGCGCCCGCGCTTCGGCCTCATCTCTCGTCGCCCCGTGCACCTTCCTGGGGGCGAGGGTGATGTTGTCGAGGACCGTCATGTGGGGGAAGAGGTTGAACCGCTGGAACACGATCCCCATCCGCTCCCGAACCCGGTTGGGGTTGACGCCGGGTGCGGTGATGTCCTCGCCGTCGAGGAGGATCTGGCCTTCGTCGATCGGGACGAGGAGGTTGACGCATTTGAGCAGCGTGGACTTGCCCGACCCGGACGCCCCGATGAGACAGATCACGTCGTGGGGACGAACGACCAGGTCGATCCCCTCCAAAACCGGAGTCCCGTCGAACGCCTTGCGGACGTCGCGGAGCTCCAGCTTGGGCACCGTCATGTACTCACCGCCTGCTTCCGTCGCCGGTCCCGCTCCGTGTACCAGTCGGTGAACCGCGCCACCGGGATGCTGACGAGGAGGAACAGGATCGTCGCCGCGACGTAGGAGGTGTAGTTGAAGGTACGGGCGGTGTAGATCTGGGCTTCCCGCACCCCTTCCCGGATCCCGAGGATGAAGACGAGGGCGACGTCCTTCTGCAGGGAGATCAGCCCGTTGAGCAGCGCCGGGACCACGTTGCGGATCGCCTGGGGGACGAGAACGTAGCGGATGGTCTGCATCTGGGTGAGCCCGAGGGAGCGAGCCGACATCCGTTGGCTCTCGTGGACCGACTCGATCCCCGCCCGGTAGACCTCGGCCGTGTAGGCGCTGTAGCTGATCACGAGCGCCGCCAGCCCCCAAAAGAGGGGACTGTTCGGGACCCCGGGCAGTTGGAGGGCGGGAACCCCGAATCCGAGCAGCAGGATGAGCAGGATGATCGGCACACCCCGGATGAAGTCGATGTAGACGACGGCGAGGGCCCGGAGGGGGAAGAACGCGGGACCCCGCAGGGATCGGATCATCGCCACCACGAGGGCGATCACGAGGATCAGGACCTCGGCCACGAGGAACATCCTCACGTCGAGCCAGAACCCGCCGAGCACGGCCGGCCAGCTCGCCACCAGATGGTCCCAGGAGAAGAACTGACGTTGGACGGCCGGCCACGCCTCCGATGTGAGCACGACCCAGCCGACCACGGCCAGGAACACGATGGACGATACGAAGGCGACGAGGGCCGCCCTCGCCCCTTCTTCGCGGCCCGAGCGCCGGGACCGGAACAGGCCCGGCCCGCGGCGCCCGGAACGCGACGCCCGCATCACCCCTCGGATCCGGTCAAGGGGTGAGGGTCTTGATCTCACCGCCGAGGGTGAGCCACTCGTCGGCCAGCCGGGCGAGGGTCCCGTCCGCCCGCAGATCCTCCAACGCCTGGTCGATGCAGGGCTTCAGGGGGCTCCCCTCGGCCATGAGCAGCCCGAGCTGGTCGGCCTTGTCCACCGGCGCCTCGAGCTGACCGACGATCGTCGCCTCGGGGATCTCGACGGCGGTGATGTAGTAGGCCGTCGGCAGGTCGAAGACGAGGGCGTCGACCTGACCGGCGTCGAGCGCCGCCTTGGCGTCGGCGTTGGTGTCGTAGACGGCCGCGGCCTCGTCGGGCTGGATCACCTGCTCGATGAACTCGAGGCTGGTCGACCCGATCGCCGCCCCCAGCTTGTACTTCTTCAGGTCGGCGAAGGTCTCGGCCTGGACCACCGGAGAGTCGGCGTAGGCGACCAGAGCCTGGGTCGTGATGTAGTAGGGGACGCTGAAGTCCACCACCTCGTCCCGTTCGGCGGTGATCGAATACTGCTGGATGTTGAAGTCGAAGTCCTTCGGGCCGGGGGCGATGACCTCGTCGAACCCGGTGCGGATCCACTTCACCTGGTCGTCCGAGTATCCGAGCCGTTCGGCCACGGCGTAGGCCACCGCGGCCTCGAAGCCCCGCTTGGAGGCGGGATCGTCGTCCTCGACCCAGGGCGGGAAGGCCGGCTCCCCGGTGGCGATGGTCAGCACACCCGGCTCCACGGTCTGCAGCGTCTCCGGGGTGCATTCCTGCGCGCCGACGGCCGCCGTCGTCGTCGTCGCCTCCTCCCCGGTGCCGCAGGCCGCCGCGACGAGCCCCATCGCCAGCGTCAGGACCACCATCATTCGGAATCGCATCGACCCTCCCAACTCGCTCGCGTCCGGGCGAGGCTAGCAAGCGTACGACCAGCACACGAGGGCTCACCCCGGTGATCCTCGACGCCCGGCGACCACCAGGACGGACGATCGCCCCAGGTCCTACACCCCGATCACCCATCCAGGAGCCAATCGCACCTCCTGCTCCGACATCCGTCCACCCCTGCCGTGGCCCTGAAGGACGATTGCCCGCATACGCTCCCGTGGTAGCTTGCATCGAGCCGTGACGATGCCGAAGCGATCCTCCCGAGTCACCTACGAGATCGTCGACGATCAGGCGATCCTGATCGACGGAGAGGGTCGGGAGCTGATCACCCTGAATCCGGTGGGGACTCTGGTCTGGGTGGCTCTCGACGGCACCGTGACCGAACAGGGGTTGGTCGAGATACTGGCCAGCCGGTTCCCAGAGGTTGAACGTAGCCGACTCGCGGCGGATATCGACACGTTCTTGAGCGAGCTCAGGGAGCTGGACCTGCTGGAGGAGTCGGACCGATGACTCCCTCGAGCAGGTAGCAGATGTCCAGACCTCACCCGATCCTGCTCGCGATCGCGCGAGGCGAACCCGTCGAAACGATCAGCGACCCCGACCGGCTCTTCGACTCCGCAGTGGAGCACCGGATGACCGGGTTGCTCTGGTCGACATTACGTACACGACCCGATCTGGGCCCCTCGCGATGGCGTCACATGGTGGCCTCCCACGACCTGCTCCAACGGCGACGACATGCCGCGAGTTGGCGCGCCCTCGAGGATCTGACCGACCTGGCCCGAGACCTGGATCTGCGCATCGCAACGGTCAAGGGCGTCACCGCCGAGGCTCGCTGGTACGGGCGGACGGGAGAGCGGCCGAGCAAAGATATCGATCTCGTTCTCCACCCAGCAGACCTACGTCGTGCCGAGGAGCTCGTTCAAGCGATTCAGCCGAACCATCCCCTCATCGGCAAGATTCAGACCCTGGTCGACGAACAAGTGCTCCAGTCGGTGGAGCTGAGGTTCGCCGACCGCTTCGCGGTCGACCTCCATTTCGACCTGTTGAAACTGGGCATACCGAGTCGACAACCGGCGACCATCTGGTCGCACATGGCTCCGTATCGGTCGCCGAACGATGCGGAGCTCCTCGTCCCCGACCCTGAGCTGTCGTTGCTGCATTTCCTGATCCATCTGACCAAGGACCGTTTCCGAGAGCTCCTCGGGTATGTGGATGTCCGGCTCCTTCTCGAGCGGGAAACGGTGGACTGGAACTCGGTCGAGGAGTTGGCCGGTGGACAGGGGTTGGAACATCACCTGTGGATGGCACTTCACGCAGTGGACGCCGTCGTTCCTTTGCGCGGGGTACCGGATGTGAGAACGCCTTGGAGCCCGACGGCGCTGATATGGCGCCTCCTCTGGCGACCCGGAATCCGGCTCCGCGGAAAGGAAGGTGTCGTCCGATTCCGTCGTCGACAAGACTGGATCGCCCTCACCTCTCGCGGCCGCTCGGTGGAAGCCGTCCGATACTGGCTCCGGCGACAGCTCCTCCCGCCCAGAGCGCTGGTCGCCTATCGGCACCCCCACGCCCCCGGCTATTGGCGACACATCACCTTCGGTCGTCTGACCGCAGCACGGCAACGGCGTCGAGCGCTCGTGACGCCTCCGCCAGCCGATTTCCAGGATCGGCGGAATGAGCCAGCAACCAAGCCGGCAAGCCACCCACCTTCGCGGCCAACCTGAGATACGGTCGGCTGAACGTCGGATTGGCAGCCGAAGGAAACGACCCTACGAGCGCCCGGACGACGCGAGGGCCTGAGACCGGCTCCAGGCGTGTCCCAGAATGGGCGCCATGTCCAAGGAGGATCACGACGTTCAGCGGAACCCAGCCCGGAGCGAGGGCCGCAGGATCGACCTCGATCCGTCCGCGACCATCAACGACGCCGGTCCGAGGGACACCAGGCGGCACGGCATCCACCGGAATTGCCGGAGGTCGGGGCAGGCCACACCCCATGACGAGCCCGGAGGACGACCGGAGAACCGTGAGGTCGTCGGTGTGGACCGACCAGCCCGACGCCCAGGCGGCTCCCACCAGGGTGGACTTGCCCCGTCCAGTGGCGCCGAGCGCCAAAAGTCCTTGTCCCTCGGCAGAGATCAGGGCCGCATGCAGGACCCATCGATCTCGATGAGCCAGCAAGTGGGTGACCGCCGGAAGAAAGATCCGTCGGAATCCGAGCCCGAGACTGCCGTCGCCCCCCACCTCGATCTCGACCCGATCAACTCGGGCGGTCAGGCCGGACACATGCCGGAGATAGAGATCGCCTTCGGTGCGCCACACCGCAAGGTCCCGGTAGGCCTCGTCGGGAGGACGTCCAGGCACCCTCGGAGGGACCGAGACGAGGTTGATCGCGGCGACCGGAGATTCGGCGCTGAGACCGAACCCGCGCAGAACCGAACTCAGCGCCGCAGCCCGTTCGGTACCCTCGCCTTTCACTGCGACCGGAACATCGGCAATGTCAAGGGTCACTCCAGCGGCGAAGGCTGCGGCACTTCGAGCCGCCGCATCTCGACGATCCCTCCGACTACCGGTGACCGGCTCTTCGATGGGTCGCACGATCCGGGCCGGAGACGAGGTCTTGATCGAGCCTGCCAACAAACCTCGATTGGGTGAGGTGTGGGCATTCTGTGACGAGGAGGCTGCGATCGTCGTGCATCGCTACGTGATCCAGACGAGTAAGGGATTCTGGTTCCAGGGGGACGCAAGCGGTGCACTCGACCGCCCCGTGCCGCCAGAATACCTCGTGGGTCGGGTGGTCGCGGTTGTCCGCGGTGGTCTGAACATCGACCGCGACGGTGTGTGGACACGGCTGGTCGGGTGGATTCTGGCTCTGCGCCGACTCGGCGTGGCCACGCTCCGACGCTTTCGCAGACACATCCGGGGCTGACCCGTCATGGGATGAGACCGGAGCACACCTCGGGTACACGCCGCCGCGGTCGACCTTCCACCCGCTCCAGCAAGCGGCGGAGCCTCCCGTGGCCGCGAAATCGTATCGGGGGACGGAGAGCGACTTGAGCCCAGATCTCTCCGGCCATGGAGCCCGACTCGACCTCCGAGCGGAACCGACGAAACGACATCGGGTTCGTGGCGGCGCGGGCTCCGCAACTCCCCAGCCCGAGCCCACTCGCCACCTGACGACAGGCCGCCACGAGAGCGTTCCCGAGACCACGAGAGCGGTACTCAGGATGAACGGTGAGACCGCCCCAAAGCGCGTACCGACGCGACCGAGCATCCATCCGGATCGCACCCACGACGCGCGGTCCTCGATGGCGACCAGTATCGGACCACGGCGGAGTGTCTCCTTCAGATACCGTCGGATTCGCGGCCTGGTAGGAAGCGGATCAAGCTCGAACTCCTCATACAGAGCGCAGAGGCCATTCAGATCTTCCCGCGATGCGAGACGAATGCGAGCGTCGAAGACTTGGTCGACCGGTGGCGGCAACGGAGGTTCGGCGAGGAAGTGCATGAGGAGAGGCGGCCGGCGGCTCCGCCGTTCGAGCAACGGGTACAGCGGGCGAACGTGTCGAAGAACTCCCGAGACTCCCCAGGCCGGACTCCGGTCGATCAGCGCCGCAACGACCGACGCCGCGTCTTCGTTGAGAATGAGAGGGCTGGCGAACCATCGGTCACGACACACCCGGACGATACTCACGGCAGCCCACGGTTCACCTCTGGGGGAAGTCACCAGATGGAGACGGTGGCGGTACCCCAGCCCATACTCCCGAAGAGCACCGGTGAGACCGATCGCCGCGGGCTCGAACGGCTCGAGTAGCCCCCATGCCTCGTCGACCGAATCCAGGCGGCGGACAGCGGCCGCCGGGTTTCCCCGGTGAAGATCCCTCCTCGGGATGAGATGCTCCTTGGTCCTCGGAGGTCTCAAGATGATGTGCCGCCCTCGGCCGTGGATGTGCCGAGCCCTCAACGTAGTTGACAGCCTGGGCGACCTTCAATAATCTCGGACCGGGTTCCGAAGGGATCACCGTATGCGAGTGGAGGGGAGGTAGCCGTGACGTACGAGAGCCCACGTGTGGTAGACCGCGAGCCGCTGGTCGGTCTCCTGATCTACAAGGACATCGGCGGCGGAATGGGAAGCCCCGAGTTCGAGTACCCGAGCTGAGCCCACGTCCACAGGACGCCAGGCGGAGGAGACCACTTCGAGGTGGTCTCCTCTCTCGCGGGAGACCGATCCTGGCCACCTCTCGCCCATCACCTCCCGTCCGACGACGAGGAGCCGCTCCTACGGCAGCGTCTCCGCCCTCATGAGAACCCAACCGGCCTGCGACCAGCGGCTCGGGCGGTACTGGCCCCCGCGGGGGCTCGCGACCGGTTCACTCCGCCCGGCGACCCTCCTCGATCGTCTGCTGCACCTCCCGCACGCGGTTTGGATCCAGTCCGAGCTCGGCTGCGTGCTCCGCCTCCTCGGGCGTCAACGGTCGGGCGCCGTCGAGCTCACGGGCGAACCGTTCATCTGCCGCGGACAGCTCCTCGGGATCGAGGTCCTGGAAGTGGATCACGCCCATGTCGGCGAAGGCCCGCTGGACGGTCGTCCCCCACAGCCCGATCGCCTTCACGGTCGGGACGATCCGTGAGAAGAGGAGCCGGCGGAACGTCTGCATCATCGGTGAGCGCTCCACCAGCTCGACGCACTCGTCCACCGGCAACCCCAGGGCCTCCCAGACCTCGTTGCCGTTGAACCGATCTCGCATCAGATACGACGCCTCGACGACGAACTCCTCCCGCTCCGCCCGTTCCGCCTCGCTGAGATGCGGGTAGTAGTCGCGCAACGCCAGGTTCCCGAAGGCGACGTGGCGGGCCTCGTCCGCCATCACATAGGCGTTGATGGCCTTGGCGAGGGGTTCGGTGGTCATGTCACGGATCATTCCGAAGGCAGCCAAGGC
>JALSJV010000300.1 GCA_026989215.1 Acidimicrobiia bacterium
CGCCGAACCGTCGATCCACGTCGGCGCGAAACTCGCCCAGGTCCGCCTTCGTCACGATGTCGACGGGGTCGAAGGTGGGCAGATGGGCCATCAGAGTCTCCGCACGGTTCCGTCCGAGCACCTCGGCAAGACCAGTGTACAGATCCGCCCTGGCGGCGTCCGAGATCGACATGACCCCACCATGCCGAAACGACCCTCTCCGGTCAACCCCCTCGTCCCCGTCCGCCGGGAAGACGCGGCGGCGCGACCGACGGGACCTCGTCGAAGGATGGGACGGCCTCACCCCGCTCCTCGATGATCCCCATCAACTCCTCGATCCCCCGTTCGAGCTGAGGGTCACGACCCGCCCGGTAGTCCTGGGGGGTGATGAGCACCTCGATGTCGGGTTCGGTCCCGTAGTTCTCCACCCCGAAACCGACGTCGGTGAACCAGGTGGCGAACTCCGGCTGGGTGGTGAGGGTCCCGTCCACCAGCGACTGTTGGGGCCAGATCCCGATCACCCCGCCCCACGTCCGTGTGCCGATGAGCGGCCCGAGCCGGTGCAGCTTCCAGGTGTGGGAGAAGATGTCGCCGTCGGAGCCCGCCATCTCGTTGGTGAGGCACACCATCGGGCCCGCGGGCGCGTCGTAGGGGAACGGAGACGCCTCCCGCCAGCGGGTCACCCGCCAGCCGAGGCGGCGCCGCACCAGTCGCTCCAACAGGAGCTGGGAGACGTTGCCGCCCCGGTTGAACCGGACGTCCACCACCAGGCCGTCACGGTCCACCTCCTCCTCCCAGGCACGATGGAACTCGCTGAAGCCCTGGTACAGCATGTCGGGGATGTGCAGGTAGCCGGCCCGTCCCCCGGTCCGCTCCCGAACCAGCTCCCGATTCCGTTCCACCCAGTCCCGGTACCGCAGTCGGGTCTCCGAGGACAAAGCCCGAACCACGACGGTGCGGGGACGACGCCGACCCCGCCTCAGTGTCACCGCCACGTCGGCTCCGCCTCGATCCACCAGCAACGCGTCGGGAGGGAGGGTACGGCTCGGCTCGACACCGTCGACGGCCACGATGACGTCGCCGGGTGCCGCGCCCACCCCCGGTGCCGCCAGCGGCGATGCCGCGTCCGGGTTCCAGGAGTCTCCTGTCGGAATCCGGACGATCCGCCACCGACCCTCCCGATACTCCACGTCCACCCCGAGGAACCCGTGTCCCCACGACGGCTCGGGGCGATAGTCGCCACCCAGCTCGTAGGCGTGGGAGGTGCCGAGCTCCCCCTGCATCTCCCACAGGAGGTCGCTGAACTCGGATCGGCACCCGACGCGATCCACGAGCGGCAGATACCGGTCGTGGATCCCCACCCAGTCGACTCCTCCCATGTCCGGCGTCCAGAAGAAGTCCCGCTGAAGTCGCCAGGCCTCCGTGAACATCTGACGCCACTCGTCGGGAGGACGGACCTCCACCCGGATCCGCCGCAGGTCCACCCATCCGCTCTCTCGACCGGGTTCGTCCTTGCCGCCCTTGTCGTTCTTCCACGAGGTCGGGACCACCCGCAGCCGCGACCCGTATCGCAGCAGCATGACCTTGCCGTCCGGGGTGACCGCCAGATCGGAGACCCCTTCGGCGACGGTCTCCAGTTTGTCGGCGGCGAGATCCCACGCCTCCACCTTCCCCTGGGGGTCGGTCCCCTCCAGGACACGACCGCCGAGGGAGCCCGTGACCGGAAACGAGAGCATCAGGATGCGGCCCACCCCGCCGACGACCCTGGCGTATCGGCCATCGGGGACCGGGACCCGGACGACTCGGTCGGCCAGCCCCGCCACGTCGATCGTCACCTCCGGTGGACCATCCGCCCCCGACTCGTCCTGATTCGGGGGGGCACCCGGCGCCCGAGCTTCCCGCTTCCCGAGATCGAAGGGAGAGGGCGTGTCGGCTCGGAGCGGGATCAGATAGGGGTCGATCCCCCGCGGAAACGCGAAGTCGTGGAAGTAGACGTCGGCGACGGGATCGAAGCTCCGGCCCGACAGGAAATAGAGGTAGGTGCCGGAGGGATCGAACGCCGGCCGAATGTCCCGAAACCGGGGCCGATCGACCTGGTGGGTGCGGCCGGTACGGGTGTCGTGGAGAAACACGTTGTGGGTCGTTCGGGTGACGGCGGCGGAGAAGGCCAGCCAGCGCCCGTCCGGCGACCAGGCGGTCCCTTCGATCCACGAGTGGGGACTGCGGTGGATGAGTCGGGTCGTCCCTCGGGACACGTTGACCAAGAACAGCTCATGGCGGTGATTGGTGACGGCCACCCGTTCGGGTCCGGCCGGGGCGACGTCGATGCTGCGGATCCGGCCCAGGTTCCGGCGGATGAACCGAACCTCACCGGTCCCGTCGGCCGACCGGATCGCCAGGGCCTCCTCGCCGTGCTCATCGCTGACGGTGACGATCCGTGAGCCGTCCGCCAGCCAACACGCCAGCCTCTGGCGATGGCGGCTCACCGGGCCGTGACGGAGGGGCGCCCCCTCCCACAGGGGCATCGTGTAGGAGCCGCCACGCACCGTCAAGGCGAGCGAGTGGCCCCGGGGGTGGAGGTCGACGGTCTCGAGGAAGCGTCCCGGGTCGACGAACCGACGACTGCGTTGGGGACGAGCCGATGGAAGCCGAACGTCGAGACGACGAGCCTCGTCGGTGCGGGGATCGAACACCCAAAGGTCGGCCCCGCAGTGGTAGACGATGCGACGTCCGTCGGTCGACGGGTGACGAACGTAGAAGTCCTCGTGGTGGGTGTGACGAACCAGCCCCCTCCCGGCAGGGGTCACCGAGTACAGGTTGCCGTGACCCTCATGGTCGGAGAGGAAGAAGATCCGCCGGCCCACCCACATGGGGGAGGCCAGGTTGCCTTCGACGTCGACCAGCTCGCTGAAGGCTCCCGATCCGTCCCGGTCGACCCAGAGGGTGCCCGCCCTCCCGCCCCGGTAGCGTTTCCAGCGGGCAGGGTCGAAGGCGTTGCGGGCGAGCACGACCCCCCGACCCCGAGGCTGGAAGGAGACCGCATAGGCGGGACCGAGGCCGAGGGGACGGACAGGACCGCCGTCGAGGGGGACCCGGTACACGTGCATCCAGCCGGCGAAGGGCTGACCCCGGTCGGTGGCCACCAACACCTCGCTCCCCGACCGGCTCCAGCCGACCACCATGGCGTTGGCACCGAAGTAGGTGAGCCGACGGGCCTCTCCGCCGTCGGCGGGCATCACCCACACGTCGGGACGGCCCTCGTCCCGGGAGACGAAGGCGACGAGGGTGCCGTCGGGAGAGAAGCGCGGGGTGGTCTGGGCACCGGGGTTGGCGGTGAGGCGACGGGCCTCACCGCCGCCCACGTCCACCGTCCACAGATCGTCCTCGGAGACGAACACGACCCGGTCCCCGGCGATGGTCGGATGTCGGTAGTAGCCCTCGACGGCCATTCCTCCTCGCTCCCCGCGTCGACTCGACGGCCCAGCCTAGAGCCGCCGTCCTCCCGGACCTGGCGTCACCCGCCGACCTCGAATCGGAGGAAATCGGAGAGCACGTTCTCGTAGAGCTCGGTGTCGACGTTCCAGCTCTGAACGTGCCCGGCCCGAGGGACTTCGATCAGTTTGACGAAGTTGGGCTGGCGGTCGGCGAACTCACGGCTCGACTCGATCGGCACCGTGGTGTCCTCGAGGCCGTGGAACACGAGGACCGGGACCCGCACCTGTCCACCCAGTTTGGCGTAGTCCAACAGCTCCCAGTTGACGTCGTAGCGGAGCGCGGCCAGGAATTTGGCGACCTCCGCGAGGCTGCCCGGGACCGGGAGGGGGACGAGGGGGAGGGTTCGCTGGGACGCCCCGAAGTCGATCGTGGCACCCATGTCGAGGTTCGGGGCGTCGTAGACGGCCCCGGCGATCATCCCCGGATCCTCGGCACGCAGCATGTATGACGCCGCGATCGAGGCACCGGTCGAGTAGCCCACGAGGATCACCTTCTCCGCACCACGCTCGGCGGCGAAGTCGACGGCCGCCGCCAGATCCTCCCACTCGGTCGCCCCGTACTGGTAGAAGCCGGAGGGATCGGCCGGAGCTTCGGGGTCGTTGCGGTAGGTGATCACGAGCTGGGGGTACCCGAGCTCGCGGATCACCGGGATCGTACGGAGGGCCTCTTCACGCGACGAGCCCTTCCCGTGGATCTGGATCACCCAGAAGTCCCGGCCGCCGAGGATCCACCAGGCGGGCATCTCCCCGAGGGGACCGGGGATGGTGACCTCCCGGAAAGGGATCCCCAGGGCGGTCTCCGGGTCGCCCTCGTACACGAAGGGGTCGAGACCGACGGCGGTGCCGACGCCCGGCACCGTACCGTCGACCACGATCCGGGTCACCTCGCCGTCACGCTCCGCCACGACCTCCCCCACGCGTGCGTACCCCCCGGGCCAGGTGAGACCGAAGATCCCCGGACGGGTGAGGGTGGGGTCGGCCCCGTCGAGGGGCCGCAACGTCACCAGCTCATCGTCGGCGGCGACCACCTCCAGGTCGTAGGTGGGTCCCGAAGGGCGGACGTCGAGCGCCTCTCGCCGGATCTCCCCCGAGAAGTACCAACCTCCGCCCACATAGAACGCCAGGACCAGGCCGAAGAGCGCCACCAGCAGCCAGCGACGGACCACATGCCAACGCGGCTCTTCCACGGGAAGGACTGGAGTACCCACGACGCTCACATTCTCGTCGGTGACCTGCCGGATTCCAGGGATTCACGGCGGGATCGTGAGGCTGCCCACGAGGCGTCCCTCCTCGTCGGTCACCGGGATCGGGTCGGACCCGAAGCGGTCCCGCAGCCCGATGGCCTCCTCCAAGGGGGCATCGAGGGGGATAGAGACGGGTGGTTCCATGAACATCTCCACCGCGGCGCCGGGCTCGGCGAGGTGGAGGGCGTCGCGGGTGACGATCCCCACCAGCCGCGCACGGTCGACGACCGCCAGAACCCGCTGCGGATGGACCCGGAGGATGTCCACCGCCTCCCGCAACGGGCCGACGAACACGGGGTCCCCCATCGCCTGGAAGACCCGTCGTGGGGCGCGCCGCACCAACACCGCGCCGTTGGGGGCGCGCTGGCGCAGTCGTGCGCCCTTGCCGAACATCATCCGCTGGAACCAGTTGCCCCCGGGCGCCCCCAGAACCAACAGCGCGTCCGAGGGGAGGGTCGCGGTCAGCGCGCGGATCTCGGGCACCTGGACGAGACGGTAGGAGAGATCGGGCAGCAACCGATACACCGCCTCGACGGTGGCGAGGGCCGTCCCCCGATCCTCGTCGCCGCGGTACGCACTCACCATCGACGCCTCGACTCCGAGGGAACGGCCGAGCCGATGTGCGACCTGGGCCGCCAGCAGGGAGTTGGGACCTCCCGCCACCGCGGCGACGACCCGGCCGACCCGTTCCGGTTCCAGATCGACCGGGACCGCCACGCTGACCAGATCGAACGACGGGTCGAGTCGCCGCGACACCAACAGCTCGGCCCGATGGCGGATGCATGCCTCGGTGAGGTCGCCGGTGACCCGAACGGGCTCGCCTCCCGAGAGGAGTTTCGCCAGCTCGGCGCAGCCCTCGCCCCGCGTCCACAGCACCGGCGGGTTGACGCCCGGACGGTGGTCGACGAGTGAGGGGAGCATCCGGGCTGCCAGTGTGCCACCCCTCCCCCGATTCGCAACCAGGATCGTACGAATCGGAATCCGGCCGCGAGTGTGCCACCATTGTCGCCATGCGGATCGGAATCCCCCGCCAGACCGCGCCCGGGGAGCGACGAGTCGCCCTCACCCCCGACGTGACCCGCAAACTCGTCGATGGCGGCCACACGGTGATCGTGGAGTCCGACGCCGGTCGCCGAGCCGGATTCACCGACGACGAATACCGGGACGCCGGCGGCGAGGTCGGTCCCGCCGCCGAGGCGTGGTCGGCCGACTTCGTCGCCACCGTCACCCTCGGGGATCCCCTCCCCGACCTGGGCCCCGACGCCGTCCTGCTGGGCCTTCTCCGCCCCTTCGACGAGCCCGACCGCATGCGTCGGCTCGCCGAGACCGGCGCGACGATCTTCGCCTTCGAGGCCGTCCCCCGCACCACCCGGGCCCAGACCGTCGACGCCCTCTCGTCTCAGGCGACGGCAGCCGGGTATCAGGCCGCGCTGGAGGGAGCGACGGCCGCCGACCGGTTCCTCCCGATGCTGACCACGGCGGCCGGCACGATCCCGCCCGCCAAGGTGCTCGTCCTCGGGGCGGGGGTCGCCGGACTCCAGGCGATCGCCACGGCAAGACGCCTCGGGGCGATCGTGGCGGCCTTCGACGTGCGGGCGGCGGCCGCCGAACAGGTGGAGAGCCTCGGAGCATCCTTCATCGATCTCGACGTCGAACGCCAGGACGAGACGCAGACCGGCGGCTACGCCCGGGAGGTGGCCGACGACACCCAGCGCCGGATCATGGACGGTCTCGCCCCCCACGTCGCGGCGGCCGACGTGGTCGTCACCACCGCCGCCATCCCCGGTCGACCCGCGCCGCGGTTGATCTCCAAGGCGATGGTCGAGGCGATGCGCCCCGGATCGGTGATCGTGGATCTGGCCGCCACGACCGGCGGGAACTGCGAGGTGACCCGACCCGGTGAGACCATCGTTCACGGCGGCGTCACCATCGTCGGCGACACCGACCTGGTCTCCCGTGTGGCCCACGACGCCAGCCGGATGCTGGCTCGCAACGTGGCCTCCTTCATCGACCTGATCACCGACGACGGTTCGCTCCGCCTCGACTTCGACGACGACATCGTCGCCGAGGCGTGCATCGCCCGCGACGGCCAGATCGTGCATCCCCGACTCGTCCAGGAGGGTTGATGGCGGAGCTGCTCATCCCGATCACCGTGTTCGTGCTCGCCTCGTTCGTGGGGTTCGAGGTGATCACGAAGGTGCCTCCCACCCTGCACACCCCGCTCATGTCCGGCTCGAACGCGATCAGCGGGATCACGATCATCGGCGCGATCATCGCCGCCGGGGAGGATGTGGGCGCGGTCGCGGCCGTCCTCGGATTCTTGGCGGTCACCTTCGCCACCATCAACGTGGTCGGCGGATTCCTGGTGACCGACCGCATGTTGGAGATGTTCAAGAAGGACCGGCCGTGAACGTCACCGTCGCCGGATATCTGTACCTCGTCGCCGCGGCGCTGTTCATCTTCGGGCTGAAACGACTCTCCTCGCCGGCGACGGCCCGGCGGGGCAATCAGCTCGCCGCGGCCGGGATGCTGTTGGCGGTGGTGGTGACCCTCACCGACCGCCAGATCGTGGGGTACGGGACGATCGTCGCCGGGCTGGTCGTCGGATCGGGGATCGGTGCGGTCCTCGCCCGTCGGGTCGAGATGACGGCCATGCCGCAGCTCGTCGCCGCCTTCAACGGCTTCGGCGGCGGAGCCTCGGCGCTGGTCGCGGCCGTCGAGCTGCTCCGGGACCCCGCATCGCCGCTCCGAACCCTGGTGACGATCGCCCTCTCGGCCCTCATCGGTGCGATCACCTTCTCCGGGAGTTTCGTCGCCTACGGGAAGCTCCAGGGGATCGTCTCCGGCAAGCCGGTCACCTATCCCGGCCAGCGCTTCGTCGACCTGCTGATCGCCCTCGGCACCCTGGGCGTCGCCGGATGGCTGGCCACCACCGGTTCGCCTACGGCCCTCTGGGCGGTGCTGGGCGCTTCGCTGCTGCTCGGCGTGGTGCGGGTCCTCCCCATCGGCGGCGCCGACATGCCCGTCGTCATCTCGTTCCTCAACTCGCTCTCCGGGGTCGCGGCGTCGATGGCCGGGTTCGTCATCGATTCGAACGCCCTCATCATCTCCGGCGCCCTCGTCGGTGCGTCGGGACTCATCCTCACCAACATCATGGTGAAGGCGATGAACCGAAGTCTCGGCAACGTCCTGTTCGCCGCCTTCGGGGCGGAAGCCGCCGTCGCCGGTCCCGGGGCCGGTGAGAAGACGGCCCGGTCGGCGACCCCCGAGGACGTGGCGATCACCCTGGCCTACGCCCGCAGCGTCATCATCGTCCCGGGTTACGGGCTGGCGGTCGCCCAGGCCCAGCACGTGCTGCGGGAGCTGGCGTCGGCGTTGGAGTCCCGCGGCGTGGACGTCAAGTACGCGATCCACCCGGTGGCGGGACGGATGCCCGGGCACATGAACGTTCTCCTCGCCGAGGCCGACGTCCCCTACGATCAGCTCTACGACCTGGAAGACATCAACCCCGAGTTCGATCACACCGATGTGGCCCTCGTCGTCGGAGCCAACGACGTCGTCAACCCTTCCGCCCGGGACGACCCCTCGAGCCCGATCTACGGGATGCCGATCCTCGACGTGGACCGCGCCCAGCACGTGATCGTCGTGAAACGGAGCCTCTCGCCCGGCTTCGCCGGCATCGACAACCCCCTCTTCTACCTGGACAAGACGATGATGCTCTTCGCCGACGCCAAGAAGGGCCTCGGCGAGGTCGTGTCGGCCATCGCCGAGCTGTGACGGACCCCCGGCGCCCACCTGGACCGACCCGGAGGTTCTTCGGTGAGGCGAGCTGGCCCCTCGCCATCGCCGCCGTCGCCCTGTGGCTCACGTTCTTCGGCTCCGTCGGGCTGGTGCAGGTGGCGACCCTGGCCGCGGCCGTCGTCGCCTTCGTCTGGTTCGGATCCGTCGATCCCAGACGGTTGGTGGGGTCATCGGGCCGCCCCCACCCGATGGTGTTCGGGCTGACGGCCCTGGGCGTCGCCTTGGTGGTGACCGCCGCCGTGCTGCTGCAGACCGCCACCCTCTTCCTCATCGGGCTGGTCGCCGCCGTCGCCGGTACGGTGGGGTTCGTGCGGGCGGTCCGGTTCGGGTATCTGGGGCGGTGATCGATGGAGTTCGCCGACGTCGTCCGGCGCCGCCGCATGGTCCGCAACTACCGACCCGACCCGGTCCCCACGGAGGTCGTGACGCGGATCCTCGACCTGGCCCGCCGGGGCCCGTCCGCCGGGTTCACCCAGGGTCAGAGCTTCGTGGTGGTCACCGACCCGGACCGTCGGCGCGCCATCGCCGACCTGGCGGATGAGCCGAGCTACGTCGCCGCCGGGTTCGACCCGTGGATCTCCCGAGCGCCCGTCCACGTCGTGATCTGCACCTCCGAGGAGGCGTACCACCGTCGGTACCGGGAGCCCGACAAGCTCGGGCCGGAGGGCGAGCTCGAGTGGCCGGTCCCCTACTGGTGGGTGGATGCCGGGGCGGCGCTGATGCTGGTGCTGCTGGCGGCCGTGGACGAAGGCCTGGCGGCGGGGTTCCTGGGAGTGCACACGGTCCCCGGCCTTCGGGACCTCCTGGCGATCCCCGACGAGTGGCATCCGATCGGGGTCGTCACCCTCGGGTATCCGGCCCCGGACCGACGGTCGGGCTCCCTCGCCCGGGGCCGCCGTGCCTTCGAGGAGACGGTGTCCTGGGAGCGGTGGTCAGGGCCAGAGCCCGAAGGCGATGAGCACCAGACGGACCGCCCCGACGACGAGCACCCCGGCGAGGGCGAGGGCGAGGAGCTGCCCGAACCCCGAGACGAGGGGTGATCGGGGCGGCGGCTCGTCGAGCTCTTCGGTCGTGGACCAATCCGGCTCGTCGGGATCGCCGTCGTCTGCGGGCACCACGTCCTCGAGGATCATGGCGGCGGTCACCTCGTCCTCGGGCCGGACCATGACCCGCACGCCTCTGACGGCGGCGAGC
>JALSJV010000301.1 GCA_026989215.1 Acidimicrobiia bacterium
CGACGACCCGGGTGCCCGAAGCCGCCCGGGTCGATCCGGGGTTGACGCTCCCCGATCTGGCGCGTCGAGTGGCGGAGCTCGACGACGCCGCCGAACTGTGAGCGACCTCGCCGGGATCAGTCGAGGGGGATGGTCCCCAGCCAGGCGAGACGGGCGGCCAGGGCGGCCCGTTCGAACGCCGGGGCGAGATACGGATAGGGGTCGACCGCCCGGCCCCGGTAGCGCAGCTCGAAATGGGTGTGGGGAGAGGAGTCCTCGGTGTTGCCCGAGTCCCCCACGTAGGCGATGAGGTCTCCCGCCCGCACGAAGGCGCCCACCTCGATCCCCGGCGCGTACGTGTAACGCTCGTCGGCCGCTCCGTCGTCGGTGCCCGGGGTGTCGTTGTTGAGATGCAGATACCAGGTCTCCCATCCCCCGGCGTGGGTGATCACCAGATACCGTCCGGCGTTGCCCGACGTTCGGATGCGGGTCACCACCCCGTCGGCCGCGGCGTAGACCGGGGTCATCTTGGGGGCGAACAGGTCGTTGCCCTGGTGTCGATGGTTGTGACGGGGATCACCGAAGGTGGACCGGAACCGTGTCACCGCCTGGTCCTGAGGGAAGACGAGCACCAGCTCGGGAACCTCGGTCTCGACGTCGGGAACCGCCGATATCCCCGACGCGGGGGATGCCGGCAGAAGGCCGGACAGGGCGAGCACGATGACGATGACACGGCGCGACACGACCACTCCTCGTGATGGGGGGATGGAGGACGAGCGTCCGGCGGGACAAGCTAGCCCCCCGGAAGAGTCAGATCAAAGTCGCCGGGGACGACCAGGTCCCCGGCGACGAGATCGACCGCATCCGACGATCCGTGGATCGCTCCCTGGCTCGGAACGGCCTGACATCTCATCGGCCCCGGGCCCGAGAACCTTGAATCTCACCGCCGGAGCACCCGCCCCAGCTCGTCGATCGCCTCGAGATCCGTCGTGGCGTGTACCGCCACCCGCACCCAGCCTGCCCGATCCGACACGGTGAACCCGGCGTCGGCGAGCCGGGCGACCGTCGACGGGGCGTCTTCCCCTCCCATCTGGAAGGTGACGATCCCGGCCCGTTCGGTCTCGTCCCGCCATGGAGCCCGTACCGTGGCGCCGACGACGCGGAGGACCTCCTCCACCCGCCGGGAACGCTCCAGCACGGCGGCGGAGATGGCGTCGATCCCGGCGAGCTCGATCACCTCCAACGCGGCACGGTACGAGGCCGCCGCCAGCGACCATGCCCCGCCCATGGCGAACCGACCGGCGTCGCGCCGGGGAGGATGGGGCTCGGGAACGGTGAAGTCCAGGAAGTCCTCGACGCCCGTCCATCCCGTGAGCGTCGGCTCGACTCGGTCCAACAGGGTGGGCGACGCTGCCAACCCGGCGATGCCGAAGCCGGCCCGCAGCCACTTGCGGGCGTCGGCCACGACCAGATCGGCGTCGCCGAGCGTGACCGGTACCGCGCCCGCGGCCTGGATGACGTCGAGCACGAGGAGGGCGTCCCCCGCCGCTTCCCGCAGGCCGCCGGGATCCACCCTGAACCCGGTGGAGAACGAGACGAGACTCGCCGCGACGACCCGGGTCCGTCGATCGACCGCCGCCGCCACGTCGCCGGGGTCGATCCGTCCATCCCGGAGGGGCACCCGTCGGACCTCGTCGACGAGCCCCGCCTCGTGGGCCCGGAGCCACGGATACACGTTGGCGGCGAACTCCCCGGCGGGCACCACCACGTTCCCGCCCTTCAGACCGAAAGCCACGTGGAAGAGCGCCTCGCTGGTGGAGGAGACGAGACCGGCCTGTTCGTCCGGCACCGAGTAGAGACGGGCGGTGGCCTCCCGGGCGGCGTCGAGCGCTCCCGACGCCAGGTCGGCGATCTCCGCTCCGGCTCCGGGGAGACGGGCGGCGAGGTGCGCGACCGCCTCCGCCGACCGCCTCGACACGGGTCCGAGGGAGGCGAAGTTCATGTACCCGGACGGCTCGGAGAACTCGTCCAGGTAGGCACACGGGAGCTCGGCCATGCCCCAGAGCGTAGATCCCCAGCGTTTTGGCACCCAGATGTCGCGTATGACGCGCGATCCAGGGGCCAAAACGGACCGAATCCGCCCCCTCCCCCGTTTTGGCACCCAGATGTCGCGTATGACGCGCGATCCAGGGGCCAAAACGGGTCGGGTCAGGCGGTCTCCGCCCGCTCCCACACCCTGCGCAGGTGGGCGAAGGTCCCGTCGGCCGCCAGGAGCTCGGCGAAGGTGCCGTCCTCCACGATCCGACCTGCGTCCATCACGATGACGCGATCGGCCCGCTCGGCGGTGCGCAGGCGGTGGGCGATGACGATGGCGGTCCTCCCGGCGAGCAGCACCCCCAAGGCCCGCTCGACCTTCGCCTCGCTCTCCGGATCGAGGTTCGAGGTCGCCTCGTCGAGGACGATCAGCGCCGGATCCGCGGCGAGTGCCCGGGCGAGGGAGACGAGCTGACGTTCACCCGAGGAGAGGCGCCCCCCACGCTCCCGGACGTCGGTGTCCAGCCGCTCGGGAAGGGACCGCACCCAGTCCTCGATGCCCAACGTCCGACACACCTCCCACACCTCGTCGTCGGTCATTTCGGGTCGGGCGTAGGCGATGTTGTACCGGATGGACCCGTCGAACAGGAAGCCCTCCTGGGGTACCAGGGCCACGTGACGGCGGAGTGACGCGAACTCCACGTCCCGGAGGTCGATGCCGTCGAGGAGCACCCGCCCCGCCTGAGGGTCGTAGAACCGCACCGCCAGCTTGGCGAGGGTGGACTTTCCGGCACCGGTCTCACCGACGACGGCCACCCGGCTCCCCGGTGCGATCCGCAGGTCGAGGTCACGCAGGATCGGAACGTCGGGGTCGTACCCGAACCGAACCCCTTCGAAGACGAGCTCCCCCCGAACCGGCTCCGGGAGTGGCCTGGCGTCGGGGGCTTCGGCCACCGCCGGTCGGCGGTCGAGCAGCCCGAACAGCTTCGAGAGCGCCGCCAACGCCCCCTGGAGGAGGTTGTAGACGTTGGAGAGCTGGACGATCGGTTCGAAGAACCAGTTCAGATACAGGAGGAAGGCGATGAGCGACCCGAAGGTCAACGTGCCGTCGAGGACCCGGCCGCCGCCCACGAACAGCACCACCGCCGTCCCGACCGTACGGAGCAGATCGACGGCCGGGAAGTAGCTGGAGATGGCACGAGCGGCCGCCAGGTTGGCTTCGTAGTACCGCTCGTTGACCCGCCCGAACCGTTCCTGCTGACCCGGCTCCTGCGTGTAGGCCTGGACGACCCTGACCCCCGAGATCCCCTCCTGCAGGGCCCCCAGCACCAGTCCGATCTGCTCCCGGACCTGCCGGTAGGCCCGATCGGCGTAGCGACGAAACACGAGGGAGATCACGACCAGGACCGGGAGGAGCGCCATCACCAGCCACGCCAGGGCACCGTCGGTGAGGAACAACCCCACCCCCACGCCGACGACGGTCAGCACCGAGGTGAGGACCGAGATCGCGCCCTCGTCGGCGAACGTGGTGAGCGCCTCCATGTCCGAGGTCATACGGGAGACGAGAACTCCGGACTTGGTCCGCCCGAAGAAGTCGAGGTCGAGACCCATCAGGTGGCGGTAGACGAGCACGCGGAGACGTCGTAGGTACCGCTCCCCGACGAGGGTGACGGCGTACATGGCGGCACGGCTGGTCCCGTACTGGACGACGAGCAGCCCGAGGTAGAGGATCGAGGCTCGGGTGACGACCCCGGTGTCGGCCACCTGGATCCCCTGGTCGACGCCGGTGCGCACCACCAGGGGTCCGGCGAGGCGGGCCGCCGTGGCGACCACCGCCGCCGTCACCGCGCCGATGACGGGCCATCGCAGGTCGCGGCCCAGACGAACCGCCCGCCGAAGCAGGCGGAGGGGGCGCTCGACCCGATCGTCGGCTCCGTAGCGCGCGTACATCATGGGGAGGTCACCTCCTCGCCTGGGGAGACCTCGGCGAGCACCTCCGCGTAGCGGGGGACGTTCGCCAGCAGCTCCTCATGGGTCCCCGTCGCCACGACCCGCCCCTCATCGATGAGCACGACCCGCTCGGCGAGGGCGAGCGTGGACACCCGGTGGGCGACGATGATCGTCGTGCGTCCGGCCATGACCGTGCGGAGCGCGTCCCGGATCTCGGCCTCGGTGACCGCGTCGACCGAGCTGGTGGCGTCGTCGAGGATCAGCACCCGGGGGTCGCGGAGCATCGCCCGAGCCAGGGCGATTCGTTGACGCTGACCGCCGGACAGGCTCAGGCCCCGCTCCCCCACCATCGTGTCATACCCGTCGGGAAGCTCGACGATGAAGTCGTGGGCCTGGGCGAGGCGGGCGGCCAGCCGCACCTGGTCGTCACCCGCCTCCGGGTCCCCGAAGGCGATGTTGTCCCTGATCGTCGCCGAGAAGAGGAACGGCTCCTCGAAGACGACGGCCACCGCCGAGCGGAGCTCCTCCAGCCGGATCTTGCGGACGTCCACTCCGTCGATGAGCACCTGGCCTTCCGTCGGGTCGTAGAAACGGGGGATCAGGTAGGCGAGGGTGGTCTTCCCCGATCCGGTGGACCCCACCACGGCCACGGCGGTCCCGGCCGGGATCCGCAGATCCACGTCCTCGAGGACGGGAGGCCCGCCGGGGTAGGAGAATCCGACATGGCAGAACCGGACCTCACCGTTTCCGGGAGGCATCGGACCGGCGTCGGGCGCGTCGACGATGTCGGGGGCGGTCCGCAGCAGCTCCACGACTCGAGACGCCGCGGCCGCCGCCCGGGGGAGTTCGGCGAAGAAGAAGCCGGTGATCCGCAGCGGGAAGACGAGGATCACCATGTACTGGCTGAACGCCACGAAATCCCCGAGAGACATGGCCCCGTCGATCACCCGGAGACCTCCGATCCACAGCACCGCGACGGCAGCCGCCGACGGGATCAGCTCGAAGATCGGGACGTAGGCGGCGCGTTTGCCGATGAGCTGCATCGTCTTGGCGAAGATGCCGTCGGCCACCGCCTCGACCCGAGCCACCTCGGCCAATTCGCGACCGAACGCCTTCGTGACCCGGATCCCCCCGACCCCCTCTTGGACGACGGTGGCCATGTCGGCGAGTCGCTGCTGCACCTCGAATGAGGTGTTCAAGACCGCCCGGGCATAGACGACCGCCAACCCCAGCAGGGCGGGGATGGCGGCGAGCGCCACCACCCCGAGGACGGGGTCGAGGGCGATGAGCAACCCGCCGACGACCCCGAACATCACCACGTTGGCGACGGTGATCGGCAGCATGGCGTAGATGAGCCGCACCTGTGACAGGTCCGAGGAGGCCCGGGCCATGAGCTCGCCGGTCGCCGTCCGGTCGTGGTAGCTGAAGGTGAGGCGCTGGATGTGCTCGAAGATCCGGTTGCGGAGATCGGTCTCCGCCCGATACGAGACCCGGAAGGCGAAGTAGCGTCGCCCGGCGATCCCCAACGCCCGACCCGCGCCGACCGCCAGGACCGCCCCGACCAGCGGGGCGAGCAGGTCTCGCCGCTCGGCGACGATCGCCCGGTCGATGACGACCTTCTGGAGGAACGGCCCGGCCACCGTCATCACCATCCAGCCGAGGGCGAACGCGACCGACGCCACGGCTTCGCGCCGATAGCGGAAGAGCATCCGGAAGATCAGTCGGAGCCCGCGCCGCACCGACGCGTCACCGAGCCTGCGAATCGTCACGAACTGCGAGGGTACCCGGCGTCCACCAGCTCGATCCCCACGAGGTCTCCGAGGGCCTCCAACGCTTCGACCGGGTCGGTGACCTTGATCGTCGCCATACCCAGCGCTCGAGCCGTCTTGAGGTTCGGCCCGAGGTCGTCGAGCATCGCCGTCTCCGATGCCGGGACCCCCAGCCGGGCGAGGGCCCGGCGGTAGATCTCCGGGTCGGGTTTCCGTACTCCTTCGAGCACCGACTCCACGACGACGTCGAACCGACGCAGCACCGGATGATCCCCGAACGGGGTCCAGTTGTTCGTGACCGCCCCCACGGCGATCCCGCCCCCTCGAAGCCGGTCGATGGCCGTGAGCATCACCGGGCGCGGTCGGAAGGTCGCCTCCACCCGCCGCATGAGCTCGCCGACGTCGACCCTGTGCCCGGCGGCGGCGAGCTCCGAGCAGAACTCACGCACGAACCGGTCGTGGGTGAGCTCGCCCCGTTCGTGACGGGCCCACGCCCCCTCCTCACCGGTCGCCACCACCACCGCACCGATCGCCCCCGGAGGCAGGCCTCGGGCCCGCTCGAAGGCGGCGATCACGTCGAGGGGGGACTCGAAGACCACCCCGCCCAGATCGAAGAGGACCGCGCGGATCACCGTTCAGAGGTCGGGTCGACGCCGCACGGCGAACCGGAGCCGGTCGGAGAGCTGGTCGTTGAGGGCGATGACGAACGAGTAGGCCCCTTCGGCGGGGAAGACGATGTTGTTGAAGGTGAAGGCCCGCACCAACCCGACGTCGGTCCCTTCGGGGATCCCCGCCGGGCGCGCCACCCGTACGCCGTGCAGGAGCGGACCCGTCGGGAGGACCCGACCTCCATCCTCGTCCTGCAGGTCCACCGAGATCATCACCGTCTGCTCGGTCCAGCTCCAGGGCACCCGGACCCGGATCCCGATCCCCAGGCTGGCGTGGCGGGCCGGGAATTCCGGGACGAAGAGGGTGTCCCATCCTCCCCCCAGCACGTAGAGTTTGCCCTGGGCGGCCTGCACCGCGTCGGCGAGGAGAGCGAAATCGATCGTCGGCTGGATTCCCGGCTCCATCGCTCCGGACTCTACCCGGCGGACCGGAAGGTAGGGTTTCGCGGAATCCAGGAGGAGCCATGACCGCACCGACCGACATCGCGCCCGCCAAGGGTCGCCTGGGGATCCTCACCCCGGGCATGGGGGCCGTGGCGACGACGCTCTATGCGGGGGTGTTCGCCGCCCGCAGGGGATATCAGGCGCCGATCGGGTCCCTCACCCAGATGGGCCATATCCGGCTGGGGAAGCGCACCGAGGGCCGCAACCCCCTGATCCGCGAGTTCGTCCCGCTCGCCGACCTCGACGACATCGTCTTCGGAGGGTGGGATCCGTACTCGGACGACGCCTACACGGCGGCGATGAAGGCGGGAGTCCTCGAGACGCGACATCTGGAGGCGGTCGGCGGGGAGCTGCGGGCGATCAAGCCGATGCCTGCGGTGTTCTCGCCCGAATGGGTCTCGCGGCTCGACGGCGTCGACCATGTGAAGGAGGGCCGCTCCAAGCTGGAGCTGGCCCATGCGTTGATGGCCGACATCGAGCGGTTTCAGGAGGAACACCGCTGCGACCGCCTGGTGATGGTGTGGACCGGTTCGACCGAGGCGTATCGCCATCCGAGCGAATCGCATCTCTCCCTGGACGCCTTCCGTCGCGGCTTGGAGGCCGACGATCCGGCGATCGCCCCCAGCCAGATCTACGCCTACGCGGCTCTGGAGATGGGGGTTCCCTTCGCCAATGGGGCTCCCAACGTCACGGTGGACGTCCCGGCGATGGTCGAGTTGGCGTCGATGCGTGGGGTGCCGATCGCCGGCAAGGACTTCAAGACCGGCCAGACCCTCCTCAAAACGATCATCGCTCCCGGCCTCAAGGCTCGACTGCTCGGGGTGCGGGGATGGTTCTCCACCAACATCCTCGGCAACCGCGACGGTGAGGTGCTGGACGATCCCGACAACTTCCGCTCGAAGGAGGTCTCGAAACTGGGGGTGCTCGAACAGATCCTCCAACCCGAGCTCTATCCGGAGCTGTACGGCGACGTCTACCACAAGGTCCGGATCAACTACTACCCGCCTCGCGGGGACGACAAGGAGGGTTGGGACAACATCGACCTCTTCGGCTGGATGGGCTACCCCATGCAGCTCAAGATCGACTTCCTCTGCAAGGACTCGATCCTCGCCGCCCCCCTCGCTCTCGACCTGGCCCTCTTCCTGGACCTGGCGGCCCGGGCGGGACGTTCGGGCATCCAGGAGTGGCTGAGCTTCTACTTCAAGAGCCCCCAGGTGGCCGAGGGCCTGTACCCGGAGAACGACCTGTTCATCCAGTTGAAGAAACTGAAGAACAACCTCCGCTACCTGATGGGCGAGGAGCTCATCACCCACCTCGGCGTCGAGTACTACGAGTAGGCCGTGACCTCCCGGAAGGACCTGCGGGTGGGTGAGCGCTGGGTCGTCCCCGCCGACGAGCTCCACTGGAGCTTCGGGCCGTCCGGTGGCCCGGGCGGCCAGCATGCGAACCGCGCCCACACTCGGGTGGAGCTGCGTTTCGACCTCGGCCGCTCGACGGCGTTCCCCGACGACGTGAAGTCCCGCATGGAGGCACGGCTCGGTCGAGACGTGATCACCGTCACCGTGGACGAGACCCGGTCGCAGTGGCAGAACCGGACCATCGCTCGGCGCAGGCTCGCCGAGCTGCTGGAAGAGGCGGCCCGACGTCCCCGTGTCCGCAAGCCCACCCGCCCCACCCGGGCCTCCCGCCGTCGTCGGCGGGAGCAGAAGCGGCGTCGCTCCGAGCTGAAGCGTCTCCGCCGGCGACCCGAGGTCGACTAGATGGGCGCGCCGGGCGCGCGGCCGCTACCTTCAGCCGCCATGGAGTGGCAGCCCGAACTCGAGGAGATGGCGCGACGCCGGGCGCTCGCAGCCCGTCTCGGCGGCGAGGAGCGAGTCGCCCGCCAACGCGCGGCGGGCAAACTCACCTGCCGGGAGCGGATCGACGCCGTCGTCGATCCCGGCTCCTTCCGGGAGATCGGATCCCTCACCGGGTACGCCTCCTACGACGAGGACGGCAACCTCGTCGATCTCCTCCCGGCCAACTTCGTCGCCGGCCGCGCCACGGTGGAGGGCCGGCCCGTCATGGTGGGGGCCGACGACTTCACGGTCCGAGGCGGCCACGCCGACGCCGCCATCCACCGCAAGCAGGTGTACGCCGAGCAGCTCTCCCGAGAGTTCCGAATCCCCATGGTGCGCCTGATCGACGGGTCCTCCGGGGGCGGCTCGGTGAAGACCTATGAGGAGACGGGTCGCACCTACGTCCCACCCCTGCCCGGATTCGAACACCAGGTGGCGCTCCTGTCGGAGGTCCCGGTGGTCGGTGCGGTCCTCGGTCCCGTGGTCGGGCTGGGGGCGGCGAGGGCGGTGCTGACCCACTACACGGTGATGGTGCGGGGCATCGGGCAGCTCTTCGTCGCCGGACCTCCCGTCGTGGCATACGCCACCGGCGAGGAGGTGTCCAAGGACGAGCTGGGCGGGACCGACGTCCACGGAGCCAACGGGACCGTGGACGACCTGGCCGACGACGAGGCGGAGGCGTTCGAACTCCTCCGCCGGTTCTTGTCCTATCTCCCGTCGTCGGTCTGGGAGCCGCCGCCGGTCGTCACCTCCGACGACCCGCCCAGCCGGAGGGAGGAGGAGCTGGGGTCGATCATCCCCCGCAACCGTCGGCGGCCCTACGACGCCCGACGGCTCATCTCCCTCGTCGTCGACGAAGGCTCCTTCTTCGAGGTCGGCCGGGCGTGGGCCAGGTC
>JALSJV010000302.1 GCA_026989215.1 Acidimicrobiia bacterium
TCGTCCTCCACCAGCTCGGAGACGAGGGGACGAGCCAGCTCCCCCTGCAGGTAGGCGTCGCCCCGGGCCACCACCTCCAGCGCCTTCACCAGCTCCTCCCGCCCGGTGTTCTTGAGGACGTACCCGGCGGCCCCGAGCTCGATCGCCCGTCGCAGGTAGGCGGGCTGATCGTGCATGGTGAGGATGATCACCCGGAGCCCGGGAGCCACCTCCTGGAGCCGCTCCAGGGCCTCCAGCCCACCCATCTCCGGCATCCGCACGTCGAGGAGGCAGATGTCGGCGTCGGTCTCGGTGACCAGGTCGAGCAGCTCACGGCCGTTCGCGGCCTCGCCGACGATCTCGATGTCGTCGCGGTCGGCCAGCATCCAACGAAGCCCCTCCCGCACGATGCGGTGGTCGTCGGCGATGATCACCTTCACGAGTCGTCCCTCTCCGCCGCGGGAACCCAGGCGCGGAAGACGGTACCTCCGCCCCTCCGTCCTTCCACCACCAGGCCACCGCCGACCGCCTCCAGGCGCTCTCTGGTGGTGACGATCCCCAGCCCTTCACGCCGCCCCGGGCCCACTCCGTCGTCGGTCACCTCCGCCACCACCCGGCCGTCCTCGGAGCCCACCCGCACCCGGGCGCGGGTGGTCCGGGCGTGGCGACGCACGTTCAACAGCCCTTCGGCCACCGCCCGATACAACGCCGAACGGGCGTCGGGCTCGGGGTCTCGGGCCAGGGCGACCTCCACGTCGACGGTGAGCTCGCCCTCGTCGGAGATGGTCCGCGCCAGCTCCTCCAGCGCCGGCCCCAGCCCCAGGTCGTCCGGGGCGCCGTGGTGCAGCTTCCGCAGCTCGGCCCGGAGGGTCCGGTCGATGTCACGGACCAGGACCTCGAGCCGGTCCAGCTCCTCGCGCACGGGATCCCCCGGTTCGAGACGCGCCTTGCAGCCCTCGATTCCGTAGAGGAGACGGTAGAGGGGCTGACCGATGTCGTCGTGCAGGGCGCCGACGGTGCGTTTGCGCTCCGCCTCCTGTGCCCGGGACAGGGCCGACAGCAGCGCCTCGGCCTGGCGTCGTCCCCGATTGGCGACCCCGGCCACGGCCAGGGTCAGCGCGCCCATGAACAGGGCGAGGAACCCCAGACCGAAGCCGATGCTCAGCCACACGTTGCGGCGGATCCGGGTGAGCGTGTTCGAGTAGGAGTCGGCGGTCTGATAGACCTCGAACACCGCGAACACCTCGCCTTCGGAGTCGAAGACCGGGAAATAGAACTCCAACAGCTCGCCGAACTCCCGCTCCGAGGCGTTCTCCTCCTCGTCGAGCCGGGAGACCCCGATGGAGCGCTCTCCGAGGGGAGCGGTGACGGCGTGGTGACTGAACCCGAAACGGTCGCCGATGAGCTCGGGGACGTCGGAGTACACGATCGTTCCGTCGAGGGCCCAGACCTTCACCCGGACCGAGTCCCCCCCCAGCAGTTTGAGCCGCACCAGGTCGTCGAACTCCTCGGTCGCCTCACCGATGCGGGTCGGGATCAGGCCCTGGTCGGCGAGCTGCTGGACGGTGGCCTCGATCTGGTCCGCCCGCGCCTCCAGGAGGTGACGGCCGGCGGCGGCGGGGATGGAGAAGCCGAGCACGACCGCTACGCCGAGGGAGGCGATGATGCCGGCGAGCGCGGCTCGACCCAGACCGCCCAGCTCGTCCCACTGGGTGCGAAGGGCTTCGACGAGGCGACGAACGAACCCGTTCATCCCCCCATGAAACCAGGTCAGGGTCGAAGGAGGACCTTCCCGATCGCCCGGCGTCCGCTGAGGGTGGCGAACGCCTCCACGTAGTCGTCGAGGGCGAACACCTGCGTGACCCGCGGCGACAACGTCCCCTCCTCCACCATGGCGACGAGCCGCTCGAAGTTCCTCCTCGAGCCCGCAGGGTCGCGCCGCGACCACGAACCCCAGAAGACCCCGACGATCGAGTTCACCTTGAGGAGCGGCAGGTTGAGGGGGATGGAGGGGATCTCGCCGGAGGCGAACCCGATCACGAGGAACCGACCGCCGAACCCGGTCGAGCGGAGGGCCGGCTCCGAATAGGAGCCGCCTACCGGGTCGTAGACGACGTCGGCTCCCTCACCGTCGGTGAGCTCCCGGATCCGGGTCTTCAGGTCCTCGGAGGTGTAGTCGATCACCTCGTCGGCACCGAGCTCCCGACAGAACTCCAACTTCTCCGGGGTCGACGCACAGGCGATCACCCGAGCCCCCATCGCCTTGCCGATCTCCACCGCGGCGGAGCCGACCCCTCCCGCCGCGCCGAGGACGACCAACGTCTCGCCCGGCTGCAGGCGTGCCCGGTCCGCCAGCGCGTGGTACGAGGTCCCGTAGGTGAGACCGAACCCGGCGGCCTGCTCCAGGCTCATCGCATCCGGGATGGGGATGAGTCCGTCCGCCGGAACCACCCACCGCTCGGCGAAGGCACCGACGAGACCCAGGGCGATGACCCGATCGCCCACGGCCACGTGCTCGACCCCCTCGCCGACCGCCGACACCGTCCCGGCCGCTTCCGCACCGGGGACGAAGGGGAGCTCCGGACGAAACTGGTAGCTCCCCTCGATGATGAGCGTGTCGGGGAAGTTGAGACCCGCGGCGGCGACGTCGACCACCACTTCGCCGGGACCGGGGCGAGGATCGGGGACCTCCTCGACTCGAAGCCGATCCGCCGGACCGAGTTCGGAACACACCAGCGCCCGCATCTCACACCACCTCGAACAACCCGGCTGCGCCCTGGCCGCCGCCGATGCACATCGTCACCACCACGTACCGGGCCTTCCGGCGGCGGCCCTCCAGGAGGATGTGTCCGACCTGGCGGGCGCCGGTCATCCCATAGGGATGTCCGATGGAGATCGCCCCGCCGTTCACGTTGAAGATCTCGTTGGGGATCTTCAGCTCGTCCCGGCAGTAGACCGTCTGGACGGCGAAGGCCTCGTTCAGCTCCCAGAGATCGATGTCGTCGATGCCGAGCCCGAACCGATCCAACAGTTTCGGGACCGCGTAGATGGGACCGATCCCCATCTCGTCGGGCTCCACTCCGGCGACGGCCATGCCCCGGTAGTAGCCGAGGGGCTCGAGACCTCGCCGCTCCGCCTCGGAGGCCTCCATCACCACCACGGCCGCCGACCCGTCGGAGAGCTGACTGGCATTCCCGGCGGTGACCGTGCCCTCCGGCTGCACCGGGTCGAGACGGGCCAGACCCTCCAAGGTGGTGTCGGGTCGGTTCCCCTCGTCCTTGGTGACGGTGACCTCCTCCGCGCCCACCTCGCCCGTCTCCCGGTCCTGCACCTTCTTGGTGACGGTCATCGGGACGATCTCGTCGTCGAACAGGCCCGCCTCCTGGGCGGCGGCGGTCCGTCGCTGCGACTGGTAGGCGTACTCGTCCTGCACCTCGCGGCTGATCCCATATCGTTGGGCGACCACCTCGGCGGTGGAGATCATCGGCATGTAGGCGGCGGGACTGTGGGCGATCACGTTGGGGTCGACGAGACGATCCTGGCGCCACCGGTCGTTCTGCACGAGGCTGATGGACTCCACCCCGCCGGCGACGGCGATCTGCATCTGGTCGACGATGATCTCCTTGGCCGCGGTGGCGACCGCCATCAGCCCCGAGGAGCACTGCCGGTCGATGCTCATCCCCGGCACCGTCGACGGGAACCCGGCGGCGAGGAGCGCCATCCGGGCGACGTTGATCGCCTGCGTCCCCTGCTGCATGGCGCAGCCGAGGATGACGTCGTCCACCTCCCCCGGCTCGAGCCCCGCCCGCTCGACGGCGTGACGGAGGGAGTGGGCGGCGAGGGTCGGGGCTTCGGTGTCGTTGAACGCACCGCGGTACGCCTTGCCGATGCCGGTGCGGGCGACGGAGACGATCACGGCTTCTCTCATGGCTTGCTCCTCGGTCGTCGGATCATGTCGATGCCAACCGGGGGGAGACGCGGCGTCATCCCCCGGTGATGAAAAGGGTGAGGGTCTCGGCGACCATCGCAGGCTTCTCCTCGCCTTGGATCTCGACGGTGACCTCGAATTTGGTCAGCCACTGGCCCGGTGACTTCTCGGTCACCTCCGCCAGGACCGCTCGCGCCCGGATCGCGCTGTTCACCTTCACCGGCTGCAGGAACCGGACCCGGTCCGATCCGTAGTTGATCGCCATCACCGTCCCCTCGGGCGCGATTCCCGACTGGCCCAGGAGGTGGGGGAGCAGGGAGAGGGTGAGATAGCCGTGGGCGATGGTGCAGCCCCACGGCGTCGCCTTCGCCTTCTCGGGATCGACGTGGATCCACTGGTGGTCCTCGGTGGCGTCGGCGAAGGCGTCGATCCGTGCCTGATCGACGGTGAACCAGTCGGAGACGCCGACCTCGGTGCCGACGTGGTCGGCCAGCTCGGCGGCGGGGACGATCTTGCGCATCAGGTCCTCCTCTGCTCTGGGTCTCCCAATCCTGCCAGCGCCGATCGGGCCATGGCGGTCAGGATCTCTCGATATCGCTCCTTGGGAACACGACGTGAGCGGGGCTCGGCCGCGGGCGAGCCGATGAGCCCGGTCACCGCCCGCGCCGCCGCCCGGGCGTCCGCCTCGTCGAGTGCCGGATGGACCCGGCGGATCGTCTCCGCCCAGGCGTCCATGTATCGGGCGTCATTGCGTTGGACCGCCCGCCGGTAGTCGTCGGGGACGTGGCGGAGCTCACGCACGAGGATGAGCAGCTCGGAGCGGTGATCGAGCGCGAGGGTGACATGGGCGTCGATGAGCCGCTCCAGGGCCGCCTCCGGGGAGAGGCCCGAGACCTCGTCCACCACGGGGCGAAGCAGGTCCCAGATGCGGTCCAGGATGGCGAGGAGGATCTCGTCCTTGGAGGCGAAATGCCGATAGATGCCGGGGCCGGTGATCCCTGCGGCCTCGCCGATCTCGTCGATCCCCGTCCCCGGGAATCCGTTCCGTCGGAACAGCTCGGTGGCGGCGTCGAGGATCTGCTCTCTCCGCCTCCGGCCCCGCTCGGTGGCCGAGCCCGTGTCGATGAGGGTCGGCTCGATCGAGGCGGTCACAGCCCGAGGGCGTCGCCGAGGCGACGCCGGTGGTGGCGAGGGTCACCGAACAGCAACGTCGACGCCTTGGCCCGCTTGAAGTAGAGGTGGGCGTCGTGTTCCCAGGTGAAGCCGATGCCCCCGTGGACCTGGATGTTCTCCCCGGCCACCCACAGATACGCCTCGGAGCAGAGCGCCGCGGCCAGGGGAGCGGCGATCTCCAGCTCCTCGGGGTCGTCGGTGACCCGGGCGGCGTAGTAGGCGGCGGATCGGGCCTGCTCGACCCGCACCAGCATCTCGGCACACCGGTGCTTGATCGCCTGGAAGCTGCCGATCGGCCGACCGAACTGGTACCGGGTCTTGGCGTGCTCCACCGACATCTCCAGACACCGCTGCGCTCCCCCCACCTCCTCGTTGGCGAGGGCCACCAGGCCCAGGCGGAGGGCGTGGGCGAGGCCGGCGGCACCGGGGCCGTCACCCAGCAGCTCGGCGGCCACGCCGTCGAGGACCACGTCGGCGAGCCGTCGGGTGGGGTCGAGGGCCGGGGCCTGGGTGATGCTCACCCCCTCGGCTCCGGCGTCCACGACGAACAACCCCACCTCCCCCTCCGGAAGACGGGCGGCGACGATCAGGAGGTCGGCGAGATGGCCGTCGAGGACGAAACGTTTCCGTCCCGACAGGACCCACGCCGAATCGGCGGGAGCGGCGATCGTGGCCACGTCGTCGAGTGCCCAGCCCCGGGGTCGCTCCCACACCGCCAGGGTGGCGATGGTCTCTCCGGAGGCCAGTCCGGGGAGCAGCTCTGCCTGCTGCGTCGGAGTGGCCGCCGCCTTGATCGCCTCGGTGGCCATCACCGCCGAGGCGAGGAACGGGCCCGGCGTCACCGCCCGCCCCATCTCCTCCAGGAGGACCGACAGCTCGACGAACCCGTAGCCGGCACCGCCGTGGGCCTCGTCGATGGTGAGACCCGTCCAGCCCAGGTCGGCGAGCTCCTTCCAGAGGGACCGGTCGAAGCCGGTCTCGGACATCATCAGCTCGCGGACCACCGGGATCCCGACCCGATCCTCCAGGAACTCCCGGGCGGTGGAGCGGATGAGGTCGAGCTCCTCGGTGGGCGCGTACGAGACCTGCCGCTCAGCCACGGGGCACCTCCTTCCAGGGGACGTCCTTGTCCGTCCGCGGCTCCGGCGGGAGGCCGAGGACCCGCTCACCGATGATGTTCATCATGATCTCCGAGGTGCCGCCTTCGATCGAGTTGGCCCGAGCCCGCAAGAAGGCCTTCTGGGGTGGCATCTCGTCACGACCCTCGGGCCGAACGAGCCGGTACCCGCCTGGGTACAGGGCCCCCTCCATCCCCATGAGCTCGACGGTGAAGGAGGTGATCCGCTTGTTCAGGTCCGCCCAGACGAGCTTGCCCGTCGACCCTTCGGGTCCCGGCGTCCCGGCCTTCGCCATCTCCGACGCCCGGGCGGCGGTGAGCCGGAAGGCCTCCCATTCCGCCCAGAGCCGGACCAGTTCGTCCCGGAGGACGGGATCCTCCGATCCCGACTCCTTCCACACCCGAACGGCCTCGGCGATCGATCCCGACCCTCGGGGGACCGTGTCCCCACCGATGGCGACCCGCTCGTTCATGAGGGTGGTCATCGCCACCCGCCATCCGGCTCCGACCTCGTCGAGCCGCTGGTCGTCGGGAATCCGCACCTCGTCGAAGAAGACCTCGTTGAACTCCGCCTCCCCGGTGATCTGATACAGGGGCCGGACCTCCACCCCCGGTGCCTGCATGTCCACGACGAAGTAGGTGAGCCCCCGATGCTTGGGGACGTCGGGATCGGTCCTGGTGACCAGCATCCCCCACTTGGCGATGTGGGCGAGGGTCGTCCACACCTTCTGCCCGGTGACGACCCACTCGTCGCCGTCGCGGACGGCACGGGTGGCCAGCCCCGCCAGGTCCGATCCGGCACCGGGTTCGCTGAAGAGCTGGCACCAGATCTCCTCGGTGGTGAACATCGGCCGCAGCCACCGCCGCTTCTGCTCGTCGGTGCCGTGGGCGGCGATCACCGCCGCACCCATGCCGATCCCGAGAATGTTCACGCGTCGATTCCAGGTCGGTGCCCCGGCTTCGTCGAGGCGTCGGTTGATCCGCGCCTGAAGACCACGGGCCAGACCCAAACCCCCGAACCCCTCCGGAAACCACACCCAGGCCAGGCCCAGGTCGTACTGGGCGCCCCAGAAGGCCTGGGGGTCGTCGAAGGAGTGCTCGGAGAGCAGGCGGTCGACGAGGGCGTCGACCCGTTCGGTGTCGGACATCGCCCCTCCGGTTGGTTAGCGATCGTTCACAACCGTACCATGGTCACCGGGCCGCTACCAAGACGGGAGGCACCGTGGAGCTGGCAGGAAGAACCGTGGTCGTCACCGGCGGCGCGTCGGGGATCGGGGAGGCGATGTGCCGACGCTTCGCCGCCGAAGGAGCGGCCCACGTCGTCGTCGTCGACCTCGACGCCGACGGAGCCGAGCGCCTGGCCACCGAGCTCGGCGACCGGGCCTCCGGGGTCGGCCTCGACGTGGCGGACCAGGCCGCCACCAGGGAGTTGGTGGAACGGATCGAGCGGGATCTCGGACCCATCGACCTCATGGCCATGAACGCCGGCATCGCCGCCGGAGGAGACGTATGGGAGCCCGATGACGCCTGGGAGCGGGCATGGCAGGTCAACGTGATGGCCCACGTCTACGCCGTCCGGGCCGTCCTCCCCGGCATGCTCGCCCGAGGCGAGGGGTACCTGCTGCACACGGCGTCGGCGGCCGGGCTGCTCACCAACATCGGCGCCGCCCCCTACTCGGTGACCAAACACGCCGTCGTCGCCCTCGCCGAATGGCTCTCCGTCACCTACGGCGACCGTGGGATCCGGGTGTCGTGCCTCTGCCCCCAGTTCGTGGAGACGCCGATGCTCGACGAGTTCGAATCCCTCGGCGACGGAGCCCTCACCCGGTTCGTCCGCGGGATCGCCAAGAGCCCCGAGGACGTGGCGGACGAGGTGGTCGAGGCGATCCGCGCCGAACGGTTCCTCGTCCTCCCCCATCCCGAGGTGGCCGACTACTTCCGCCGCAAGGCGGACGACTACGACCGCTGGCTGGCGGGGATGCGACGACTGCAGGCATCCCTGTTGGGGAACGCCGAACCGAAGGAGGACCGATGAACGAGCTGTTCGATCTGCGCGGCAAGGTCGCCCTGGTCACCGGCGGCAACTCCGGGATCGGCCTCGGATACGCCCGGGGACTCGCCAAGGCCGGAGCTGCGGTGGCGATCTGGGGTCGCAACCCGGCCAAGAACGCCGCCGCCCAGGATGAGCTCGAAGCCCTGGGGGCACCGGTCCTGGCCCTCCGCTGCGACGTGGCGGTGGAAGAGGAGGTGGAAGGGGCCTTCGCCGCCGTCCTCGAACGGTTCGACAAGGTCGACGCCTGTTTCGCCAACGCCGGCGTGCCCACCGGGACGACCCGCTTCGAGGAGATGACGCTCGACGAATGGCGGCGGGTCATGGACGTCAACCTCGACGGTGCCTTCCTCACCCTCCGGGCCGCCGCCCGCCACATGAAGGAGCGGGGCGAAGGGGGATCCCTCGTCGTCACCTCCAGCGCCTCGTCGATCTTCGGCATGCCACGGGGCGAGCACTACGCCGCCTCCAAGGCGGCGGTGACCGCCCTGGTCCGCAGCCTGGCCGTCGAGTACGGCCGCCGCGGGATCCGAGCCAACGCCGTCGTACCGGGCTGGATCGACACGGCGATGACCGAAGGCCTGCTGGCGTCGGAGCCCTTCTCGGAGAAGGTGCTGTCCCGAGTCCCGGCGGGACGATGGGGGGTTCCGGCGGACTTCGAGGCGATCGCCGTCTACTTCGCCTCCGACGCCTCCGCGTACCACACCGGCGACACCGTCGTCATCGACGGCGGCTACTCGAAATTCTGATCGAAGGGACGATGGCACCCCCCATCCGGCCGCCCGGAGCCGTCATCGACCCCAACCCACCGGAGCATCCATGACCTTCATCCCCGACCTCGCCGCCGAGATCGAGATCCCCACCGACGGGATCCTGAGCCGCGTCCTGTATCGGGACCACCGGATCCGCCTGGTCGGTTTCGGGTTCGACCGCGGCCAGGAACTCACCGAGCACACCGCCAACCGGGCGGCCGTCGTCCAGGTCGTCACCGGCCGCCTCCAGGTGACCGTCGAAGGCCGGACCCACGAACTCGGCCCGACCTCGTGGCTGCTCATCCCGGCCGACGCCCCCCATTCGGTGACCGCCACCGAACCGACGGTGATGTTGCTCACCCTGATCGCCGACCGACAGGGCGGCGGGCCGACCCCCGCGCCGTCGTCCACCCCGGCGGCGGAAGCGCTCGGCCGCCCCCGAACGTCGTAGACCTTCGACCCTTCCCGAAGAGCATCGACCGTCGATATCGTCGAGGCGGTGACCACCACCGAGCCTGCGACGAGACGGCCATGGCACGCCCTCGACCGGTACGAGGTCGGATTCGCCTTCGACAC
>JALSJV010000303.1 GCA_026989215.1 Acidimicrobiia bacterium
CGGGGAGATCTCCGCCCAGGGTTTCGAGCCACCACCGGAGATGTGGCTCCCCGCGGGTGGAGAACCGTGCGACCTGGGATCGAGCGAACTCGGTGAAGGTGGTGGGGAGGGGATCGAGCCTGGCAGGTCGACCTTCGATCCGCGCCGTGTACAGCTCGGTGAGGTCACGTCGGAGGATGCGCATCGAGTCGGCGTCGGTGGCGATGTGGTGGGCGACCACCGACAGCACATGGTCGTCCGGCCCGACCCGGAAGAGCTTCACCCGGAGGGTCCGATCCCGGGAGAGGTCGAAGGGCGCTCGGGCCTCCGCTGCGAGGTCGTCGCCGAGGGTGTCGTCGGTGGTCTCGACCACCGAGATCCGTACGGGTTCCGGAGGGTCCACCACCTGGGTGGGCTCGCCGCCCTCCGCCACGATGCGGGTTCGGAAAACCGGGTGGCGTTCGACGAGGGCGGTGAAGGCCGCTTCGAGCGCCTCCACGTCGATGGGGCCGCGCAGTCGGACCCGCCACGGGATGTGGTAGTTCCCGGCCCCGGGGTCGAGCCGGTCGAGGAACCACAGTCGCCGTTGGGAGAAGGAGAGGGGTGCCTGCGTGGACGCGGCGGTCGACGTCTCCCGAAGGGGCGTCGCCGAGGTGAGCAGTCTCGCCAGGGCCCTCGGTGTGGGCGCCTCGAAGATGGCGCTGACCGGGAGCTGCGCTCCGAACCGACGCTCGATGCGGGAGAGCAGCCGGATCCCCAGGAGCGAGTGGCCACCGAGGGCGAAGAAGTCGTCATCGGCCCCGACATCGGTCCCCAGGATCTCCGTCCAGATCCGACACAGCGCGTCGACGGTGTCGGTCGGAGCCTCGGGATGCTCTGCCGCCGTCTCCGTCGCCGGGTCCGGTCGCCGAGGGTCGCCTCCGATCAGCTCGACCTCCCGGTCGGGATGCGCGAGGAGCTCGCCGGCGAGAGCCTCGAACTCCGCCACGAACCGGGTCATGGTCTCCTCGTCGAAAAGGTCGGCGTTGTACACGAGGTTGCCCGCCAGGCATCCCTCCTCGGCCCGCAGGTACATCGTCAGGTCGAATTTGGACGTCGCCGAGACTCGCTCGACCAGCTCCGTCTCCACGCCCGGGAAGATGGGTCGGGAGGAGAACACGTCGACGCCGAACTGGAAGAAGACCTGGAAGATCGGTGTCCGATCGGGGCTACGACGGGGAGAGAGCTCCCGGACCACGTGCTCGAAGGGGACCTCCCGGTGGTCGAACGCGGCGACCATTCGACGGCGGACGGCGCGCAGCAGATCACGGAAGGTCACGGTCGGGGACGGGAGCGTGGAGCGAATCGCCAGGGTGTTGACGAGGAAGCCGATGAGGGAATGGGTATCCGGGTCTGAACGGTCGGCGCTGGGGATACCCACCACGAGGTCGGGGGCAGCGGTGAGGCGGTGGAGAAACGCCATGAACAGGGCGAGTCCGACCATGAAGGGGGTGGCGGTCTCCTCCCTGCCGATCCTGGTCAGATCTTCCATCCGGGCGGCCGTACAGCGGAAACGGAGCCGTCGTCCCCGCGAGGAGGCGATGGGAGGACGGGGCCGGTCGGTGGGGAGGGACAGCAGGTCGGGGGCCCCGCGGAGCTGCTCGGTCCAGAAGCGGAGATCCTCGGCGTAGCTGCCCTCGGCGATTCGACGTCGCTGTCGTCGGGCGTAGTCGGCGTACTGCAACGCCGGTGGCTCGAAGACGGGCTCCTCGCCCCGGACGTAGGCGGCGTAGGCCTCTGAGAGCTCCCGGTACAGCACCGGGAAGGACCATCCGTCGGCGGCGATGTGGTGGACCACCACGCTCAGGACGTACTCGTCGGGGGCGAGCCGGGCCAGGCGGACACGCCACACGGGGCCGGTGGCGAGATCGAAACGATGGGTCGCCTCTGCCGCCAGGAACCGATCGAGTCGCTCCTCGGCGGGGTCGTCGAGATCGACGATGGCGAAGTCGACCGGGCCCGGGGGATCCACCACCTGGGTGGGCTCGCCGTCCCGCTCGACGTAGCGGGTGCGGAGGATCTCGTGGCGGGTCGCCAGGAACTCGCACGCCCTGCGCAGCGCGTCGACGTCGAGAGACCCCCGGAGGCGGTGGGCTCGGGGGATGTTGTAGGCCGCTCGCCCCGGATAGAGGCGGTCGAGGAACCAGAGCCGCTCCTGGGCAGGGGAGAGCGGAGCCGATCTGGACGGATGGTCCCGCTGTCGGAGGCGGGCTTCGAGGAGGGCGCGTTTGGCGGGCGAGAGCCGGGCGAGCCGGGCCTGCAGGTCCGACGGCGCCTCCCTCGAGGGGTCGCGGCGCGTCTCCCGCTGTCGGAGGCGGGCTTCGAGGAGGGCGCGTTTGGCGGGTGAGAGCCGGACGAGCCGGGCCTGCAGGTCCGACGGCGGCTCCGTTGCCGAGCCGGGGTCCTCGACCAGGCGAGAGCGGAGGGCTTCCGTATCCACCTTCCCGTTCATGGTCACCGGGATCCGGTCCACGACCAGGACCTGGGAGGGGACGGCGGGGCCGGGGAGACGTTCGCGGACGTGACGGAGCAGGTCCTTCGGATCGGGTCGCTCCCCGTGGGGTACGACGAAGGCCACCAGTCGGATCGGATCGTCGTCGACCGCGATCACGACGCAACGCCGGACGGACGGATGGGTCTCGAGGGTGGCCGCCACCTCCCTCGGCTCGATCCGCAGACCGAGGATCTTCACCTGGTCGTCGACCCTGCCGGAGACGACGACGTTCCCGTCCGCGCGGTACCAGCCGATGTCACCCGTCCGGTAGACGACGTCGTCGGGATCGTCGGTGAACGGGTTCGGGACGAACCGTTCCCGATCGTCCCCTTCGAGGTAGCCGCGGGTGCCGTAGACGGTGCGGATGAGGACTTCGCCCGGGGTGTTCGGCGGGCACGGGTGCCCGGTCTCGTCGACCACGAGGAGCTGCGTCCCGGGGAGGGGACGGCCCACCGGGACGGGGTCGTCGGGGTCCTCCTCCACCACGTGGAAGCTGCGGACGAAGGTCGTCTCGGTGGGTCCGTACAGGTTGACGAGGGTGCCGGGAGGCGACACCACCTTGCGCCAGCGTTCCACCAGACCACGATCGAGGCGCTCACCGGAGAAGAACACCCAGCGCAACGAGGTGGGGAGGTCGCTCGGGGCGTCCAGCCAGACGTCGGCGTGGGAAGGGCTCACGTTGAGGACCGTGATGCGTTCACGGCTCACCCAGTCGAGGATCCGGTCGGGATCGAGGGGGTCGGGAGCGATGACCATGCGAGCGCCGACCACGAGGGGGAGGAAGATCTCCCGGAGCACGGCGTCGAAGCCGAGACTCCGAGAGAGGGCGATCCGGTCATCGGCATCGATCTCGAAGGTCTCCGCCATCCAGGCCATGAACTGGGCGAAGGCCCCGTGGGTTCCCACCACCCCCTTCGGGGTCCCCGTCGACCCGGAGGTGAAGAACACGTACGCGGGGTCGTCGGGTCGTCGCTGCACGATGGGCACGTCGCCGGCCACCGGTGTGGGTGAGGGCCAGGCGGGCACCGCCAGCGTGGGGAGGTCGAGGCCGTCGAGCGCGGCGTCGCCGACGAGGACCGCGACCCGTACCCCCGCCCTGGCGACGAGGTCGGTGAGCCGGAGCCGTGGGAGGGAAGCGTCGAGGGGCACCATCACCGCGCCGATCCGGGCTGCCGCCATCATCGCCGCCACCGCGCCCGGTGTCCGACGTCCCACGATCGCCACGTGATCTCCGGGCTCGACGCCGAGTCTGGTGAGCTGGACGGCGAGGCCGGTGATGGCATCGGCGAGCTGGCGGTAGGTGAGGGCTCGCCCCTCCGCCTCCAGGGCGACGGCGTCGGGTGTCGCATCGACCCGACCCAGGAAGGCGTGGAGCACCGGAGGGGGAAAGGAGGCGTCGAGGGCCTCGGTGGGATCGGGCAGGACGACGTCGCTCATGGGGCCTCCTCCTCGAGGAGGGCGAGGAGTGCCTCGGCCTCCTCGTCGGTGAGCTGCTCGATCTCGGCGAGGAGCGCCGCCACGTCGTCGGGGTCGGCGGACGGTCCCTGTGGCGTCGGAGGTGGCTGCTCGGAGGGGGGCGTCCCGATGTGGTCCTCGACGGCGGCGGTGAACTCCGCCAGGGTGGGATGCTCGAACAGCGCCGTGAGGGGGATCTCACAGTGGAGGCGCTCGTGGATCCGTGACATGAGCCGAATGGCGAGGAGCGAATGTCCCCCGAGGGCGAAGAAGTCGGCGTCGGGTTCTGCGGCGTCCACTCCGAGGACTTCGGACCACACCCTCGCCACGTGTTCGGCGATGTCGGTCGTCGAAGGTGACGGCTCGGTCCTCGCGGCCGAGCTCGGATCGGGGAGCCTCTGGGTGTCGAGCTTGCCGGTGACGGTGCGAGGCAGGGCCTCGATCGGGGTGACGGTGGCCGGGACGAGAAACGGAGGAAGGCGGCGGCGGAGGGCATCGTGGACCGTCGCCGGGTTCGCCGACCCGACGTAGTAGGCGTGCAGCGCCGTCGACCCGTCGGCGGAGGGTCGTGGCACCACGACGGCGTCGTCGACGTCGTCGAGGGCTCGGAGGGCAATCTCGATCTCTTCGGGTTCGACCCGGAAACCGCGTACCTTCACCTGGCGGTCGATCCGTCCCAGGACCTCGAGGACGCCGTCGGGCAGCCAGCGTCCCCTGTCGCCGGTCCGGTACATCCGACCTTGGCCGCAGAAGGGGTCCTCGAGGAACCGTTGGGCGGTGAGTTCCGGTGCGTCCAGGTAGCCCCTCGCCACCTGGGGTCCGGCGACGTAGATCTCGCCGGTGACGCCGATCGGGGTGGGGCGGAGCTCGGGATCGAGGACGTAGATGGCGCTGCCTTCGACGGGTCTGCCGACCGGGGCCCAGTCGAGGGGGAGGTCGGCGGGGCTGAATGCGTGGTGCGTCACGTACACCGTGGTCTCGGTGGGTCCGTAGGTGTTGTGAACGGGGATCCGGTCCCCGAACCGTTCGAGCCAACGTCGGATCACGTCGGCCCGCACCTGTTCACCGCCGAAGGAGATGAGGCGGAGGGTCGGAGGCAGGTCGGCGTCGGCGGCGAGGACCTCCTCGGCGAAGGTGTGGAAGAACCCTGTGGGGACCTTCAGGATCGTGATCTGCTGCTCGGCGAGCCACCGGAGGAGGCTCGGGATGGACCCGAACGCGTCCGGGCGGGGGATCACCACCGTCGTTCCCGTCGTCAACGGGGCGTGGAGGCTGGTGACGGTCCCGTCGAAGGAGATCGAATGGAACAGGGCGACCCGGTCTCCGGGGCCCATCGGCTGGGCGGCGGCCAGGGCGTCGACGAAGGAGGCGAGGTTGCCCTGCTCGACGAGGACGCCCTTCGGGTCTCCGGTGGACCCGGAGGTGTAGAGGACGTAGGCGACGTCGTCGGGTCGGGCGCGCCCGTCGACGGGGTCGGCGGGCGGACCGTCGATGAGGCGATCCACCACGCCGACGGGTGCTTCGACCGAGGCGAGATCGTCGGTCAGATGGGGCCGGGTGAGGATCATCCCGGGCCGGGTCTGGTCCACCAGCGACCTGAGCCAGCGGGCGGTGACGGCGGGATCGACGGGGACGTAGGGGACCCCGGCCCGGAGGGCGCCGAGGATCCCGACGACGGTGGCGAGGCTCCGGTCGGCGTAGAGGACCACCCGGTCTCCGGCTCCGAGCCCCCGGTCGAGGAGCGCCGACGCCACCCGGTCGACCATCTGGTCGAGCTCCCGATACCTCACCGCCCGGTCGCCGTCTTCGAGGGCGGTCGCCTCGGGGTGCTGGGAGGCGACTCGTCTGAGACGGTCGGCGAGGAGGGTTGTGCGGGCCCGGGTTCGGGGGAGGCCTCGGTTGAAGCCGACGATCACCTGGCGGTACTCGTCGTCGGAGAGGAGCACGTGATCTCGCACACCTCGGGTCGGGTCGTCGACGATCCCTCGAAGCAACGTGAGGTAGTGGCCGGCCCACCGCTCGATCGTCGCCCGGTGGAATCGGTTCGGGTCGTAGCGGAGATGGAGCGCGATCCCGTCGGGCCCACGCGTCGCCCGGACGGCGAGGTGGTTCCCTCCGGGCAGGGTCGGGTCGCCGACGGAGATCTCCAGGTGGCGGGACCGTCGGAAGGGCTCGGGGAAGTTCCGGAGCTGGAACTGGACCCGGAACAGCGGGAGCCGTTGCTCCGACCAGGGTCGCAGCTCACCGAACACCCGGCCGAAGGGCGCCTGGGCATGGTCCAGAGCCTCGAGCGTGGCGATTCGGGTCGACCCGAGGACGGTGGTGAAGGGCGGGTTCCCCGCCAGGTCGGCACGGATCGCGACCGTGTTGATGAAGCATCCGATGAGGGACTCCGTCTCGCGGAGCGGGCGGCTCGCGGTCGGGACCCCGATGGCGAAGTCGTCCTGGCCGCTGTGACGGGCCACGAGGACCTGAAGCGCCGCCAGCAGCACCATGAACAGGGTGCAGCCCTCGGAGGTCGCCAGACGTTCCAGCCGGGCTGTCAGGTCGGCCGACACCCCGACGGTGACGGGGATCGGGAAGGGATCCGGGACGATGCCTCGGTCCGGAAGCAGATCGAGATCGGGAGGGAGGTCGGCGAGCCGTTCCCGCCAGTACGCCAGATCGGCCTCGATCCGGGCGTCATCCACATGCTGCCGCTCCCAGCGAGCGTAATCGGCGAAGTCGATGGGGAGGTCGGGGAGGTCGGGCGTGCCCCGTCCCTCGACGGCGGCGTCGTAGAGGGCGACCAGCTCATTCACGAAGATCCGTTCGGACCATCCATCGAAGGCGATGTGATGGAGGGAGATGGCGAGGACGTGATGGTCGCCGCCGCAACGGATCAGCAGCGGCCGGAACGGGGGATCGGTCTCGAGGGCGAAGGGACGCCGGAAATGACGGTCGGCCACCGCCTGGGCCGAGGCGGCCGGATCGGGCGCGTCGGAGACGTCGGCGACGGGGAGGTCCACCTCGGCGGGCGGGCCGATCCGTTGGACGGGCTCGGGGCCGACGGTCGGAAACGTGGTCCTCAGGACCGCGTGCCGGCGCACGATGGCGGTGAGGGCCGAACGGAGCGCGTCCATGTCCAACGGGCCGCGGAGCGCGAGGGAGAGGGGTCGGTGAGCCGCCTGCGGGTCCCTGGCCAGTCGGGAGAGAATCCAGAGACTCTGCTGGACGTGGGAGAGCGGGGCAGTGGGTTCCGCGACGTGGACGATGCCGGGTCGGTCGCGTCGCAGGCGTTCGGAGAGGGCCCGTTCGATGCGGTGTGCGCGGTCACTCATCTGACAAGAGCAGATCTTCGATCAACGCTGCCTGGTCGGCGATGGTGGGACGGTCGAAGAAGGCCACCATCGACGGCTCCATCCCCAGGCTCTCCTGGACGCGGGTGAGGAGCCGGGTGGCGAGCATCGAGTCGCCCCCCAGTTCGAGGAAGGGGGTGTGGACGTCGAGCTCCCCGTCGATGTCCAGGACCTCTGTCCACAGGTCGGCGAGCAGACGCTCCACCGGGGTGCGGGGTGGGGTGGAGGTGCGGGTCTGCTGCACGGCCTCGTCCAGATCGGTGAGACCGAGCCGCTCGGCCAACCCGATCCTCTGATACTTCCCGGTCGGCCCACGCGGGATCGAGTCGCGGAACACGATCCGTCGCGGCACCTTGGCGGGGGACAGTCGCTCCTCGGTCCAGCGCCGCAGCTCGAGCTCGTCGAGGGTGATGCCGGGCTCGGGGACGACCACGGCGGCCACCTGTTCGCCGAGGCGCCGGTCGGGCACGGCGAAGGTCAACGCCTGGCGGACCCCCGGATGTTCGAGGAGGACGTCGTCGATCTCCCGGGGGGCGATCGTCTCGCCTCCGCGATTGATCATCTCCTTCGAACGGCCCGACAGCCGCAGGTATCCGTCCGGGTCCAGGGCCCCGATGTCGCCGGTGCGGAACCAGCCGTCGACGAAGGCGGCGGCGTTCACCTCCGGGCCGGCGAGGTAACCCGAGGTGACATTGGGTCCTCGGATCACCACCTCTCCCTCCACGCCGGGGGTGGTGGTGGGTCCGTCGGGACCGAGGATGGCCACCTCGGGCCCGGCGGCGGGTCCGACCGTGCCCGGCTTGCGGATCCCCGGTGGGAGGGGATTGCAGGCGATCTGGTGGGCGGCTTCGGTCATCCCGTACGCCTCGACGACCGGGGCGCCGAAGACCTCTTCGAGACGGGTCATCACCCTGGGCGCGAGGGAGGACGACGACGACCGGATGAAGCGCAGCGGGGTGGCGGCGATGACGTCGGTGGCGGAGGCGCTGCGGTCGAGGACGCCCTGATGGATGGTGGGGACCGCCGTGTACCAGGTCGGTCGGAACTCCCGGACCCATCCGAAGAACTCGGTGCCGACGAACCCCGGGGTCGCCACCACCGATCCGCCGCCGTGGAGGGTGGCGAGGACGGCGGCGACGAGGCCGTGGATGTGGAAGAGCGGCATGACGTTCAGGCAGCGGTCGTCGGGGGCGAGTCGCAGGGTGGTGGCCACGGCGGCCGCGGACGCCATGAGGTTCCGATGCCGGAGGGGCACCATCTTGGGACGGGAGGTCGTTCCCGACGTGTGGAGGATGAGGGCGACGTCGTCGGGATCCGGGGCGAGGGGGTCGGTGGCGGGCGCCTCGGGGCCCGACAGCGACGCGCGACCGGCTTCCGGGAGCGGTCGGACCCTGGCCACGGGGATCGCCATGCGGGCACACACCTTCTCGGCCTCTGGAGCTCCGATGTCGGGGACGAGCACGAGACGTGGGCGCAGGTCTTCGAGATAGAACTCCAGCTCCTTCATGCGATAGCCGGGGTTGAGGGGGGCGGCGGTCCCGGCGATGGCCGAGGCGAGGAAGAGGGTGATCGCCTCCGGCCCGTTGGGGAGCACCGAGGCGACGACGTCTCCGCGGCGCACGCCGAGGGAGCGGAGCGCTTGGGCGAGCCCGGTGACCACCTCGTCGAGGCGCTCACCGGCGAGGGGACGACGGTCGGGGGCGAGGAGCACGAACCGATCCGCCGCGGTGATCGCGGCGTCCTCCACCAGCCCTGCGATGGTCGCTCCCATACCCACCCCTCGACACCAGGCACTATACGACGAGTCCCGGTGGGGTCAACGGGACCTTTGAACCATTTCGCGCCCGGCGCACCACGGCGAGACGCGGGGTACCGGACGGCGGCGGGACGCCGAGTAGCGCCCCGTCGGCGATGCGGTCAGGGGCCCTCGATCGAGGAGATGAACCCCCAGAAGACCTCCTGCCAACGGTCGGCTGCGTCGATGTGGGGCCCGTGGCCCGAACCCTCGAACATCACCGTCTCGACCCGCCCTCCGGCGTCGGCGTAACGGTCGAGCACGGTTCGGATCTGGGTCACCATCGGCTGCGGCGGGTAGTCCTCGAGTCCGGGCCAGCCGGGG
>JALSJV010000304.1 GCA_026989215.1 Acidimicrobiia bacterium
CACCACCCGGTCGAGGAGCTCCCCCAGACCCCGCCCGTGGAGTGCGGAGACGGGGAACGGATCCCCGAGCCCCAACCGCCAGAGCTCGACGTCGGGGACCTCCCGTGCCGGAGAGTCCGCCTTGTTGGCGACGAGGATCACCGGCACCTCGGCGCGGCGCAGCATCTCCGCCACCGCCCCGTCCTCCTCGGCGATGGACGTGGTGACGTCGACCACGAGGAGGACCACGTCGGCGACCGCCACCGCAGCCTCGGCCTGCCGGCGGATCGCCTCCGCCAGCGGCTCGTCCCGGCCGGCCTCCCAACCCCCCGTGTCCACCACGACGAACCTCCGCCCCGCCCACTCGGCGACGAACTCGCGACGGTCCCGGGTCACCCCGGGGGTCTCCTCCACCACCGCCTCCCGCGCCCCGACGATGCGGTTGACGAGGGTGGACTTCCCGACGTTGGGCCGTCCGACCACCGCCACGACGGGGAGAGGGCGGCTCACGATCTTCCTCGATGTCTCACGAGTGGAGCGACGCCAGCGCCTCGGTGGCGCTCCACCCGCGATCTCCCTCCAGGCGGCCCGGTCGCCCCAGCGCACGGGCCGTGACCGACGCCTCCACGAGTCGCTGGAGGGTCGAGACGAAGGCCCGAAGCTGGGGGGGCAGCGGGAAGTACTCGTCCTCCGAGGTCACCGCCACCAACTCCACCCCCGACCGGGGTGCGAGCCGGTCGATCACCTCCTGGACCAGGTGGTCGGGCGCCGAGGCGCCCGCCGTCACCCCCACCGTGTCGACCCCGCGCAGCCATCCGTCCTCGATGTCCCCCGCCCCGTCGATCCTTCGGGCGTCCGCACCCGACTCCGACGCCACCCGCACCAGAGCCCGGGTGTTCGACGACGTCTCGGAGCCGACCACGAGCACCAGGTCGCATCGTCGAGCCAGCTCCTGGACGGCCGCCTGCCGGTTCGTGGTCGCGTAGCAGAGGTCGGCCTTGCGTGGGGTCCACAGGTCGGGGAACCGTTCCCGCGCCTGGTCGAGCACCGACTGCCACTCGAAGAGGCCCAGCGTGGTCTGGGCGACGAGGGCGACCCGGGCGCCGTCCTCCGCCTGGAACTCCCCCAGCCCCTCCTCGGGTTCCACGAGGGTGATCGCCTCCGGCGCCACCGCGACGGTGCCCACCGCCTCGTCATGGCCCTCGTGCCCGACGTAGAGGATCTCGAAGCCCCGGTCGGCCATCCTCCGCACCTCGTGGTGGACCTTGGTGACGAGGGGACACACCGCGTCGATGACCACGGCCGCCCGCGCGGCCGCCCCCTCGATCACCTCCGGTGCCGAGCCGTGCGCCGACAACATCACCGGTGCCCCCTCCGGGACGTCGGCGACGTCGTCGACGAAGACGACGCCCGCCTTCTCGAACGCCTGCACCACCCAGCGATTGTGGACGATCTCGTGGTAGCAGTAGACGGGCGGCTCGAAGACCCGCACCATCCACGTGAGGGCCTTGATCGCCATCTCCACCCCCGCGCAGAAGCCGCGGGGCTCGGCGAGGAGCACACGTTCGACCATGGGGAGATGGTAGGCGGGGCCGCCGATCATTCGGTCGACGTCCCCTGCGCCGGGGCGTCGAGGGCGGCGACGACCCGGTCCACCACCTCGTCGATCGAGAGCTCGGTGGTGTCGATCACGACGGCGTCGTCGGCGGGCCGGAGCGGTGAGGTGGTCCGGGACCGATCCAGTCGATCCCGACGGTGGAGCTCTCGCTGGACGTGGGCGGTGTCGAGACCGGACTCGCGGGCCCGCCGACGGGCCCGCTCCTCGGGTGAGGCCTCGAGGAAGACCTTGAGGGGTGCGTCGGGGAACACCACGGTGCCGATGTCGCGGCCTTCCACGACCGCCGTCCCTCCCTGGCGCCGCACCCAGTCCCGCTGCGCCTCCACCATGAGGTGCCGCACCCCCGGATGGGCCGAGACCAGGCTCACCGCCCGGTCGACCTCCGGGCTCCGGATCTCCCCCGAGACGTCCTCGCCGTCGAGGAGCATCGCCCCTGCCCGCTGATCGAACCGATGGCGGGCCACCTCGGCGGTGACCGCCGGACCGTCGGCAGGATCGATCCCGGCTCGCAGCACCGCCACCGTCGCGGCCCGGTAGAAGGCCCCGGTGTCCAGATGGACGATCCCGAGGCGGTCGGCCAGGCGTCGGCTCACCGTCGACTTGCCCGAGCCGCCCGGCCCATCGATGGCGATGACGCCGCTCACAGTCCGCTCAGCATGTCGAAGTATCCGGGCCAGGTCTTCTCCACACATCTCGGGTTCTCGATGGTGATCCCCGGCCGCGCCAGGCCGACCAGGGCGAAGGACATCGCCATCCGATGGTCGTCGTACGTGCGCACCCTGGCGGGACGGATCTCCCCCGGAACCACCACGAGGTCGTCGCCCTCGATCCTGGCATCCGCTCCGACCCGCCGGATCTCGGTCGCCAGCGCGGTGAGGCGGTCGGTCTCCTTCAGGCGGAGGTTGCCGACGTTGCGGATCCGCGACGGACCGTCGGCGAAGAGACATGCCACGGCGAGGCCGAGCACCGCATCCGGCGCCGAGTTCATGTCGACGTCGACCGCCGTCAGCCGTCGCGAGGGCCCGGCCAACACCACCCGGCCTGCTCGACGCCACACCTCGCATCCCATCGCCTCCAGCACCTCCAGGATTCGGAGATCGGCCTGGGTCGACGCCGCCGGGATCCCGTCGATGGCGACCACCCCGCCGAGGATCGCCGCGGCCACGAGGGGATACACCGCCGCCGAGGCGTCCGCCTCGATCTCGAGATGCGCCGTCCGGTACCCGGTCGGCTCCACCCGCCACCGATGTTCCCCGCAGGGCCGAACCGTGGCACCGAAGGCTCGCATCACCTCGAGGGTGGTCTCGACGTAGGGGCTCGACACCAGACCCGGAGCCTCCACCACGAGCGGGCCCTCCGCCATCGGCGCCACCAGCAGCACCGCCGAGACGAACTGGCTGGACCGTGCCGAGTCCACCGTCACCGTGCCCCCGGAGAGCCCGCCGCCGTGGACCGTCACCGGTGGGCACCCGTCGGTGGTCTCGACGTCGACCCCGAGGGCCGCCAAGGCGGCCGTCAGCTCGCCGATCGGCCGCTGCCGCATCCGCGGCGTGCCGTCGATCGTGGTGGAGCCGGGTGCGAGGGCGGCGAGGGCGGTGAGAAATCGGGCCGAGGTCCCCGACGCGCCGACGTCCACCGTCCCGGGGGCGGCGAGTCGCCCACCGGTCCCGAGCACCAGCCAGGGATCGTCGACGTCGTCGATCATCACTCCGAAGCCGCGCAGGGCCCGGCGCATCACCTCGGTGTCGTCGGCCTCCAGGGGACCCTCCAGCCTGCTGACGCCACCGGTCGCCAGCGCCGCCGCCACCAGCGCCCGGTTGGTGATGCTCTTCGAGCCGGGAGGACGCACCACCGCCTCCAGGGGACGGTCGATCGTGGTGATGGCGAGGGCTTCCATGTCGGCTGCAAAGGTAGCGGTTCACCGACGCTGTATCGGCCGCTCGACGCCCACCGATGCCGCGTACAGCGCGGCCACCTCGTCCACCGACAACCGCCGCCAGGTGCCGGGCCGGAGCTCACGGTCGCGAATCGGCCCGATCGCCGTCCTGACGAGGGTGACCACCGGATGGCCGACGGCCTCCATCATCCTTCTGACCTCCCGGTTGCGTCCCTCCCCCATCACCACCTCGACGAGGGAGCGGCCCCGGTCACGGCCGAGGAGCCGCGCTCCGAGGGCCCGGGCGGGGCCGTCCGCCAACTCCACGCCGGCGAGGAGCCGCCGCAGGTCTCGGGACCCGATCACACCCTCGACCAGCACCGCATACGTCTTCGTGATCCCGTAGCGGGGATGGGTGACCCGTTGCGCCAGCTCGCCGTCGTTGGTGAGCAGGATCAAGCCCTCCGAATCCCGGTCGAGCCGCCCCACCGGGAACACCCGAGGGCTCGGCGGGACCAGATCGACGACCGTCCGCCGACCCTGGGGATCGGAGGCGGTGGAGACGACCCCGGGTGGTTTGTAGAGAAGGTACGTGACCCGCTCGGGGGCCACCGGCACCGGCACCCCGTCGATCTCGATGGTCACCTCTTCGGGATCGGCCCGGTCCCCGAGCCTGGCGACCCGACCGTCGACCGTCACCCGACCCTGCCGGATGAGCTCTTCGGCGGCCCGCCGTGACATCAGCCCCGCCCCGGCGATGATCTTCTGAAGACGCTGGACGCTCATCCGTCGGGACGGAAGGTCTCCTCGAGCGCGTCGAGCACCTCGGCCGGGGGGACGTGATCGGCCAGGGGCGGGAGGTCGTCGAGGGTGTCGAGTCCCAGCTTCTCCAGGAACAGGTCGGTCGTGCCGTACACCGCCGGGTTCCCCGGCGTGGGGAGGCGTCCCACCTCGGCGATCAGCCCCAGCCGTTCCAGGGTCCGGATCGCGGAGTCCGAATCGACACCCCTGATCTCGGCGATCTGGGCCCGGGAGACCGGCTGCCGGTAGGCGACCACCGCCAACACCTCCATCGCCGCGTTGGAGACCCGTCGGGCCGTCGGCGAGGCGGCGAAGCGCTCGAGGAAGGGATGGACCTCCCGACGGGTGTACAGACGCCACCCTCCCGCCGACCGTCGAACCACGAGACCGCTGCCCCGATCGTCGAGCCGCCGTCCCAGGGTCGCCACCAGCTCTGCGACCTCATCGGTGGCGATCTCCAACACCTCGGCCAGCTCTCGGTCCGGTACCGGTGATTCGGTCACGAACAGGATCGCCTCGAGCGCGGCGAGCCGCTCGGTCATGTCGCCCATTCCGAGACCACCTCGCCCGTCCCGTCCCTCCGCACGACCCTGATCTCCGACAGCCAGTCCTCCTGGGCGACCTCCACCATCCCCCATCGCGCCAGCTCCAGGAGCGCCAGGAAATAGGCGGCCACCTCGACGGGGCGTCGGCAGTGCGAGACCAGCTCGTCGAAGGTGGTCTCCGCCGCCTCCGCGATGCGGACGCGGAGCTCGTCGAGGGCGTGCTGAACCGAGGGAAGTTCGAGGTCGAGGTGATCGAGGTCGGGTTCGGTGCGGGCGGTGAACACCCGGAGGGCGATCCGTGCCAGGCCCGCCGCGTCCGTCCCCAGGTGCACCTCGGCGGGACGCAGCTCGATGTCCTGGTCGAGACCGCCGTGACGGGCGAGATACCGGTTGGAGGCCTGGAGGCGGGCGGTGAGCACGGCGGCCACGTCCTTGAAGGTGACGCACTGCAGCAGCCGCCCCAGCAGCCGATCCCGGTCGGCCATCAGCTCCAGCTCCTCGTCGAGATCCACCTCGGCGTCGTCGGGGAGGAGGTGACGAGCCTTGAGTTGGATGAGGGTGGCGGCGATGAGGAGGAACTCGCTGGTGACGTCGAGGTCGAGGGCACGCATCTCGTCCAGGTAGGACAGATACTCCCCCACGAGGTCGCCGAGGCTCACCGCGGTGATGTCCACCTGGTGACGGGTGATGAGTTGGAGGAGCAGGTCGAGGGGACCCTCGAACACCGCGGTCTTGACGTGGTAGGTCATGGGGGTTCCGACGACGGCATCCTATCGACTCGTCTCCCGGACTCGACGCCTTCTCCCGATCCCGTCCGCCTCCAAGAGCAGCTCCCACTCCCCCGGATCCACGCCGGCAGGCCGTTCGCCGTGGTGGTGTCGGGCGTAGGCGACGACGATCGCCTCCGCCCCCCACGCCTCCAACTCGGATGCCCCCAGGGCCCCGTGGTTCAGATAGAGCCGGTGGCGGCGTCCCCAGGGTCCACCGATCCGGCCGGTCAGGGTCGCCACCACCCGCCCGAAGGCGCCGAGCCCGCTCCGGCGTTTCCCGATGTCGTGGAGCAGGGCGGCCCGCTGAAGGTCGCGACGTCCGGGAGCCTGGCGGGCCACGACCTCGGCGGCCTCCAGACCGTGTCGCTGATCGGCTGCCGACTGGGCGAAGAAGGCCTCGGCCTCGGGCCCCGGACGCAGCAGGGCCGTCACCCGGCGCCGCTCCTCGTCGTCGAGGGGACGGGCCGTCACGACGTCGAAGAACCGGGAGACGAGATGGAGCCAGTCGGCCACCGTCTCAGGTCTTGGATTTGCAGTCGATGCAGGTGATCGACGCGGGACGCGCCTCGAGGCGTGCCTCGGAGATCTTCGCCCCGCAGGAGACGCACGTCCCGTAGGTCCCGTCGGCGATCTGACCCAGGGCCGCGTCGACCTCTTCGAGGCGTCGCGCGAGGGTCTGGACGAGTCCCAAGACCTCGGTGCGTTCGGCGGTCACCGCGCCGGCGTCGGCGAAGCCGCCACCGAAGTCCAGGTCGCTTCGGAGCTCACCGGTCTCGGTGGCCCCGAGCTCCTCCAACTGGTGGACGAGGCGCTCCCGTTCTTCCTGGAGGGCGGTGCGGGCTTGGTCGAGGTCGATGGTCATCTGCTCCGTGGGTGGGACTGGACGTACACCTCCAGCAGGTGCTGGGGCGAGACGTTCGTGTAGACCTGGGTGGTGGACAGCCTAGCGTGGCCGAGCATCTCCTGGACGGTTCGAAGGTCGGCTCCCCCCTCCAACATGTGCGTGGCGGCCGAGTGGCGCAGGACGTGGGGTGAGACACCGGTGAGACCCGCGGTCCGGGCGGCCTGGGCCACGATGCGATGGACCCCCTGGCGGGTCAGCCGTCGACCGCGCAGGTTCAGGAAGACGGCGTCGACGCCGGACCGTGCCAGCTTCATGCGATCCACCAGCCAGGCTTCGACCGCCGCCACCGCAGCCCGGCCCAGGGGCACGAGCCGTTGCCGGTTCCCCTTGCCCGTCACCACGGCGACCCGTTCCTCCAGGTCGAGGTCGGCCAAGTCGAGGGCGACCACCTCGGAGACACGGGCACCCGTCGCGTAGAGGAACTCCAAGAGGGCGGCGTCCCGGCGACCGGCGACGGTGGCCGGATCGGGGACCTCCAACAGGCACAGCACCTGGTCGACGGTGAGCGCCTTGGGGAGCGCTGGACGGCGGGCCTCGGGATCGACGAGCCGGGTCGGATCCGTCTCGGCGAGTCCTTCCGCCACCAGGAACCGGTGGAGGCCCCGCACCGCCGCCAGTTTGCGGGCGATCGTGGCGGAAGCCAGGCCGGAGCCTCGCAGGGACGAGACGAAGGCGGCGACGAGCTCCTCGGTGGGAGCGCGGCCGTCGAGGAAGGCGACGTACTGGGCCAGGTCGCGCCGGTAGGCCTCGATCGTGTTCGCCGCCAGGCCCCGCTCCACCCGCAGGGCGCCGAGGTACTCGCCCACCACCGCGGGGAGGTCGGTCACGTCGCCCCGAGCGCCACCAGCGGGTCGGTGAACTCCATCCCGAGACTCTCGGCCACCGCCCGGTTCGTCAGACGATCGCCCACGACGTTGATGCCCGGCAACAGCTCCGGGAAGCGCTCCACCGCCCCGACGACCCCCCGATCGGCGATGGCGAGGGCGTAGGGAAGGGTGGCGTTGGTCAGCGCGTAGGTGGAGGTGTGCGGGACCGCCCCGGGGATGTTGCCGACGGCGTAGTGGACGACGTCGTGGACGAGGTAGACGGGGTCCTCGTGGGTCGTCTCGTGGGAGGTCTCGAAACATCCTCCCTGGTCGATGGCGATGTCGACGAGCACCGCGCCACGGCGCATCGCCCGCACCATGTCGGCGGTCACCAGCTTCGGCGCCGATGCCCCCGGCACGAGCACCGAACCCACCACCAGATCCGCCTGGAGCACCACCTCCTCGAGGGTCAGGCGGTTCGAGGCGAGGGTGGTGATCCGCCCCTGATAGAGGGCCTCGAGCCGGCGCAGCTTGTCGAGATCGGTGTCGAGCACGGTGACGTCTGCCTGCATGCCCATGGCGATGACGGCGGCGTTCGTCCCGGCGGTCCCGGCCCCGATCACCACCACCTTCGCCGGCCTCACCCCGGCCACGCCACCGAGCAGGATCCCCCTCCCGCCGGCGGCCTTCTCCAGGAAGTAGGCGCCGACCTGAACCGCCATCCGTCCCGCCACCTCACTCATCGGCGCCAAGAGGGGGAGACCCCGCGCATCGGTCTCGACCGTCTCGTAGGCGACGGCGGTGACGTCCCGCTGCAGCAGCCCGCGGGCGAGCTCCGGATAGGCGGCCAGATGGAGGTAGGTGAAGAGGATCTGGCCGGGGCGGAGCAGCGACACCTCCGAGGCCTGGGGTTCCTTCACCTTGAGGATCAGATCGGCCCGCTCGAAGACCGACTCGGCGTCGGGGACGATCTCGGCCCCCTGCTCGATGTACTCCTCGTCGTGGATCGTGGACCCCTCACCGGCGTCGTGCTCGACGATCACCGCATGGCCGTGGGCCACCAGCTCGCGTACGCCGACCGGGGTGAGAGCCACCCGGAACTCCGAGGTCTTGATCTCCTTGGGCACTCCGACGATCACAATCCGCTCCTTCTCGCCCAGGCGAGGACGGCGATCTGGGTCTTGGCGTCTGCGAGGCGCCCCTCCTCGATCATCTCCAGCAGCACCGTCAACTCCCACGCACGTACCGCGCCGAACCGCTCCTCTGCCCCGTCGGGCGCTCGTGTGCCCGGGACGATACCCTCGGCGACGAAGACATGGATCACCTCGGAGGTGTATCCGGGGGAGGGATACAGCACCGCCAGCGACGCCAGGGACTCCGCCTCGGCTCCCAGTTCCTCCTCCAGCTCCCGCCGAGCGGTCTCGGCGGGAGCCTCGCCCGGCTCGACCCTGCCCGCCGGGATCTCCCACAGCTCCCGGCCGTAGGCGTTCCGGAACTGACGCACCAGCCAGACATGGTCGTCGGCCACCGGCAACACCCCCACCCCTCCGGCATGACGGACCACGTCTCTCCGGATCGGCCGACCGTCCGGCGTCACCAGATGATCGACGTCGAGACCGACGATGGCGCCCTTCGCCAGCCGAACCCTGCCCAGCCGCGTGAAGCTCACGTCTGGAGGACCGATTCCTCGGTGGTGGGCTCGTCGGAGCCACGGGCGTCCCGGAGTCGGGCCGCCGCCGCCACCAGGGCCCGGAAGAGTGGGTGGGGATCGTCGGGCCGGGACTTGAACTCGGGATGGGCTTGGGTCGCCACGAAGTAGGGATGGTCGGGGATCTCGATGAACTCCACCAGCGAGTCGTCGGGCGCCAGACCGGAGAGACGCATCCCGGCCTCCTCCAGCTCCCGACGGTACCGGTTGTTCACCTCCCACCGGTGCCGGTGCCGTTCGTAGATCAGCTCTCGGCCGTAGAGGGAACGGACGATCGAGCCCTCCACGAGCTTCGCCGGGTACAGGCCCAGCCGCATCGTCCCGCCTTTGTCCTCCACCCCGTGCTGACTCTCCATGAGGTCG
>JALSJV010000305.1 GCA_026989215.1 Acidimicrobiia bacterium
GGTCGCGCCCGACCAGGGCGGGATGGTTGATGCCGTCGACACGGATGCTCACGCGGATCTCTTCTCCTCCGCGCGAAACGTACTCCCGACCCGCAGCCGGCGGGGCTCCACTCGGGGACTCCCCCCCGCCGGCGCACACCACACCCCCTCCCCCTCGCTCCGCTCGGGGACTCCCCCCGCCGGCGCACACCACACCCCCCTCCCCCTCGCTCCGCTCGGGGACTCCCCCCGCTGGCGCGGGGGGAGAAGCGTGGGAGAATATGGACCATGACCGAGACCATCACCCGGCCCGACGTCACACCGACCACCACCGACGGCGACCACGATCGGTTCGCCCACTACGTGCGGAAAAAGGACATCCTCCGGGCGAACGTCGAAGGGGTACCGGTGATCGCCCTCTGCGGGAAGGTGTGGATCCCCAACCGGGATCCGAGCAAATACCCGGTCTGCCCCACCTGCAAGGAGATCAAGGCCAAACTGTTCGGGAAGTCCTGACTCAGGGGGTCGCCATCACCGCGGCCACGATGTCCGCCGGGTCGAGGCCGGGGGCGTCGACCTGCTCCAACACCGCCTTCGTCACCCTCAGCACCTCGTCGGGCCGGAACGGTACCCCCACCAGGGCCTCCTGCAGCTCCTCCCGGGCCTCGGCGGGTTCCATGAAGAAATCCCCCGAGAGCAGGATGCCGACGATCTGGCCGTCCCGCACCGCGGTCGTGGCACGCACCAGCCCTCCCGGAGCCTTGTGCATGCCCTCGGTGACGTGGACGCCCTCGGCGACCTTCACGCCCGCTCCCGACGCCGGGAGGCCGTCCAGATGCAGCCATCCGGCGGAGGCGATCCGCTCCTCCTGACGGGCGATCTCCTCCTCCTCGTCGGGCCGGAGCTCCCCAGGGACCACGGGGCGACCCAACGCCTCGGCGAAGCACTCGACGAGGATGCGCTCGGCGTCCTCCCGAGCGGGGGCACGGTCGCCGAGCACCCGACGGATCGTCACCAGGTACTCGTACATGGTCTCGAAGAGCTTGTCCCGGAACTTCTCCGACGGGACCCGCAGCACCCGCACCATCAGCTCGTAGTCGAAGTCGAAGAGCAGGCTGCCCGCCACCACCATCGCCTCGCCGATCGTGGCGGCCCCCGTCCCGCCGATCTTGCGGCCTTCGGTCTGGATGTCGTTCACCGGACGATGCACCGCCGGGATCCCCATCCGGTTGAGGGCCGCCACCGGACCCCGGAGGAACATGGTGTACACGTCCTCGAGACGGGACGGCACCCGGGACCGATGGAAGATCGTGTGCCAGAAGGTCTGACCTCCGTCCAGGTACACGGCCCCGCCCCCCACCTCCCGGCGGTAGACGGGGAGGCCTGCCTCGGCGCAGTAGTCGAGATCCACCTCGGTGGCGGCGTCCTGGTGGTGACCGATGCACACGTACGGGGCCGAGGGACGCATCAGGGTGATGGTGTCGGGGTCGTCGGGCCCCATCGCGTAGGCGACCCCGTGGTAGATCGCCTGGGAACGGAGGGGGCTGACCTCTCCGAGGTCGAGCAGTCGAATCGTCATCGTCGTCGCTCCACTGCCGGTGGGTAGACCTCCCAGAGCCGCATCTCCTCGCGGATGCGACGGAGGTCGTCGGGAGTGGGTGGCCAGGGGTAGTCCCGGACGGGTTCGGAGGGACGGTAGGAGCCGAAGGGCCGGGTGCATCCCGGCTCCCCCGACGGCCCCGGACATCCGTTGGTCATGAAGGGGATGCCGGAGGCGACGGCCCGCTCCACCACGTCGTCGTCCACCGGCCCGAGGATGGCGACCAGGTTGCCGTCGTCGTCGAACCGGAACCGGTCACGACCGAAGCCCTCGTCCTCGATCAGGTGGCGGGCGAGCTGGATCCGCCTCCACCGATGCAGCGGCGCCTTCGGCCGGTCACCCAGCCGGGAGTCGGGCTCGGGGTTGAAGCTGAACAGGTAGGAGAAGATCTGGCGTTCGGCGAGCCGGCAGAACAGGTCGATCATGTCCTCGTCGGTCTCGCCGAGTCCCACCAGGGTATGGCAGTTGACCTTCCACGGGCCGAAGACGTCCCGGGCGGCGTCCACCACCTCCCAGTACTGCTCCCAGCTCAACCCCCCACCCGAGGGGACGTCGGTGCGGTGGTGGCGGAACAGGTCCTCGGTGACGGCGTCGAGGCCGATCCCGATCATGTCGACCCCGGCGGCCTTGAAGATCTCGAGGCGGTTCCGGTCGAGGGTGGGCGGCGCGACGAGGATCGAGAGCGGCGTCGAGACTCGAGCCCGGATCCGCTCGGTGATCTCGACCGTGTCGGGGAACGCCCGGCCGTGGGTGACCATGGAGATGCAGAGCCGGGTGAGTCGGTCCTCGTACCGGGCCATCCGACCGACCAGTTCGTCGGTGCGGACGAGGGGCCACTCGACCCGGATGAAGGACTTGTCCTCGTAGGTGCCCGGCCTGGTCCGGGCCAGGCCACAGTAGGAGCAGTCCGACCGGCAGCCCGAGGCGTAGTTCAGCAGCAGGTTGATCCCGCCGAACTCGAAGGGCCGGGCGAAGCGCCCCGACCGCATCCGCAGCGCCAGGGCGCTCGCCATGGAGATCCGCACCCAGTCGGGGCTCTCACGGCGGTCCTCCGGCTCGACGAGGGGCAGCAGACGTCGAGGGGTGGTGGTCGTGGTCACGGGGGACTCCCTTCTCGGGTGGGTTCGGGGAAGTAGCAGGATCCGGATCGGTTGGGGGCGGCGACGGCGAGGGCCCGGGCGCGGCGGGCGGCATCGGCGATCAAGGTCACGATCTCGCCGTTGCCGACGCCGAGCCCCGACCCTTCGGGCATGGCCTGGTCGGCCAGACGGGTGAGGGTGTCAGGATCCACCGCCGACCATCTCAGTCGGGCCTCCAGCTCCGCCAACGGCGGAGGGAGCTGATTGAAGTCGCCGGTGAACAGGGCGCTCTTCACCACGTCCCCCGACATCGCCACGTAAAGCCGGACGAGCCCGCCGGGGGTCTTCAGCACCGCCGTCCCGGTGGCGTCGGCCTGGGGGCTGCGCTGGAACCGCCACTCGTCGGACCCGTATCTCGTCTCCACCAACGCCGCGGCCAGCGCCCGGGTCTCGGCGTCCGGCTCGGAGGGTTCGAGCTCCACGCCCATCGCCTCGGCGAAGCCCTCGGCGATGACCTCCCGCAGGGCCTTGCCGTCCCAGTCGCGACCCGTCTCCCGGGTGACGGTGGTGACCCGCCGCTCCACCGCCCCGACCGCCGCCGACCCCAGCTTGGCGGCGGGGATGCGGAGCACGTCGAGCATGAACCCGATGTCGAGGTCGGCGAGGACGCTCGAGTGGAACAGGAGCCCGCCGCCGCCGTCGAGGGAGAGGCCGAGCCCGGCGATCTTCCGTCCCTCCACCTGCAGGTCGTTCTTCCCTCCGAAGGAGGCGTCGATCCCCAGCCGGGCCAGCCCGGCGACGACGCCCTCGGAGAAGCGGCGGAGGATCGACCGGGGACGCTCCGCCACCGGGGCCGGAGCGCAGACGGCCACCCCCAGTTGGTGGGCGCCCATGATGATGGCTCCGCCGCCGGTGGGCCGACGGTTGAACTCGGTGCCGGTCCGACGGCAGGCGTCGATGTCGATCTCGGCCTCCAGGTGCTGGAACCGGCCGCAGAGGGCGGCGTGGTCACGGTAGGTGTAGAGGCGGAGGGTCACCGGCATCTCTCGGCGGTCCCGCCGATGGCGGGCTGCCAGCGCCTCGTCCAACGCCAGACCGTCCGCCGCCCCCACCGAGTCGTCGAGGAGGAGATGCCAGGTCGTCACCGGATCGTCACCTCCCGATAGCCCTCACCCGCCCAGGTGAGGGAACAGCAGAACTCGTAGAGACGTGGCTGGAGACCACGTTCCCGGGCGTAGGCGATCGCACCGTCTGCCGGGTAGGCGATCCCGTTGAGACCGACGTCGATGGCGCCCCGGTCCAGCTCCTGTTTCATCGATCCCATCGGACGCCCACATCCCAGGTTGATCTTCGTGTCGGGCATCGTGGACCGGGCCAGGGCGAAGAAGTCGACGACCTCGTCGGCGGGCGGCGGGTCGATGCCCGCCATCGGCGTCCCCACCAGCGGCATCAGCACGACCAGGATGAGGGTCGAGACCGGGTGGCGGGCGATCATCTCCAACGCCGTCCACTCCCCGAGGAAACGGCCATAATGCAGGCCGATGACGATGTGGGGGATGATCCGCAGACCCTGGTCGGCGAGGCAGGCCAGCGACCGTTCGAAGTCGGCGGTGGTCAGGTCCAGGTGGTAGACGTCCCTGATGGTCTCGTCGGCACCGATGATGTCGAGCATCACCCCGTCGACGCCCGCCTCGGCCAGACCCTCGGCGATCTCGGGCGCCACCACCCCCGAATGGACGACGACCCGCATGGGCAGCTCCCGTTTGATACGGGCGATCGCCGCCAGATGGCGGGCGAGGGGAACCCCGCCCGACCTGGTGGAGCCTCCGGAGATGAGGAGCCCGTCGGTGCCCTCGTCCCAGAGTCGCCGCGCCAGGTGGTACAGGTCGTCGGCGGCCCGGGCCGAGATCATGCCCTTCAGCACGTTCGCCTGACAGTGGTCGCACTGCAACGCGCAGGCCGTCCCCGTCACGGAGACGGGCAGGAAACGTCTGGGGTTGGCGGGCCGCCACTCCGACGTCTCCCAGCGTTTCAGCCCCGGGGCGTAGAACTCGATCACGTCCCCGAAGACCCGGCGACGCAGATCGAAGGTCTCCGTCGAGACGGTCATTCGGCGAGCACCCCCTCGAGGCGGTACTCGGTGACCTTCTGGGCGAACCTGGTGACGATCTCGTCCCCGGACACGAGACCGGATCGCTCTCCCTCCAGGTCCGAGGCAGACAGCTCCACCATCCATCCGGCCCCGTAGGGGTCCGACTGGACCAGGGAGGGGGAGGCCACCGCGTCGGCGTTCACCGCCAGCACCGTCCCCGACAGGGGCGCGACCAGTGGGCCGACGTACTTCTCCGCCTCCAAGGATCCGAAGGGCTCGCCCCGGGCGACCTCCGTCCCCACCTCGACCATCATCAGATGGGCGAGGGTGCCCGACGTCTCCAATCCCAGGGCGTCCATGCCGACCCGCACCCGCTCCCCGCCCAGCTCCTCCACCCACATGTGGTGGGTGAGGTCGTAGGAGAACTCGGTCCGAACCGGGAATCCCTCCACCGTCACCGTCGCCATGTCACATCCCTCCCTCAGGCCGGCGCGCCGGCCGCCATCTCCTCCAACAGCTCCCCGATCCGGGGAGCACCGAAACGTCGCATCACCTCCTCGACGTTGCGGGTCGCCACCGAGACGCCGTCGTCGGTGCAGACCCGCACGGAACGGACGCGACCTTCCCGGAAGGCCGCCGTCACCCGGAGCGCGTCGATCCGGGCGTGGGTCACCCACACCTTCGAGGTGACCTTCACCCGCCACCACGGCCGCCGCCGGCCTTCCACGCCACCCACCCACTCGGGGTCGACGAAGAGCCGGTCGAGACGATCGAGCTCCCTGCGCTCCGTCGCGTCCAGGTCGCCGGGGAACGGGTCGAGGGCGAAGGCGTCGGCGTACCGGTGGGTGGCGGCGGCCACGAAGGCGTCGAAGTCGGTGGGGGTGGCGGCGACGAAGCGCCGCATCTGGCGGAGGTACTCGTCCCGTGCCTCCGGTGCGGGAGCCCGGACGATGGAGGCAGCCGCCGCGTGGTCGAAAGAGTCGATCACGTTGCCGACCGCCACCAGCGCCCCGCCGATCTGTCCGCCCGCATGCCCGCAGATCTTCCGGTCGCCGAGGACGATCTCGTCGTCGAAGGAGGCGGGGATCCCGACGTCACGGAAGGCGGCGACCGCCGGCTCCAGCAGCCGCCGGATCGTCTCACCCCGCCGGGCGGTCGCCCAGTCGGCGGGCACCACCATCTGGAAGAAGAGCTGGCCGGGATCGATGTAGACCGGCCCGCCGCCCACCATCCGCCGGAACACCGCCAGACCCGTCGGACCGCACATCTCGGGGTCGAGCTCGTCGATCGACCGGTGGAACCCGATCGAGACGTACCGGCCGCCCGGTCGGCAGAAGGCGAGGGTCGGAGGACCGCCCGCCGACACGCCGGAGGCGATCGCGTGCCAGAGGGTCTGTGAGCGCAGGGGAGTCACCGTCCCGAAGTCGATGACCCGGAGCGTGGCGGACCGATCCATGACCTTCAGTCCACGCAGCGGAAACAGTTGACGTCGAGCTCGTCGATGCGGGTGCGATACGCCTCGACGGCGGCGTCCCCCTCCACCAGCCCACCCTTCGCCGCCTCCGGGTCGTCGGGACGTACCAGCGCCACCCATCCCTCCCCATAGGGGTCCCGATTGGCGATGAGGATGTCCCGCTCGTAGGCGTCCCGGTTCACCTCGACGATCTCGCAGGCGAAGGGCACGTGGATCGGCCCCACCCACTTGGCGGACTCGACGGTGGCGACCGACCCTCCCGCCGGGACGTGGCGGCCCGGCTTCTTGAACCGGATCGAGACCATCTTCCCCATCCGAGTCTGGGCGACGTCGGTCATCCCCACCCGGGCCAGCTCCTCCTCGAAGCGGACCCACAGGTCGCCTTCGACGTCGTAGTGACGGTCGGGGGCGACGACGCAGCCCCGGTAGACGGTCATTCCCGACAGGTGATCCCTTCTGCCTCCAGGAAGGCCTCGTAGGCGGCGACCCCGTCGGTTCCGGTGACGAGCTCGGCCGACTCCCCCGCCCAGTCGTCGGGCTGCATCCGCACGTACCAGCCGTCGCCGTAGGGATCCCGATTGATCACACCCGGGTCGGAGGCGAGGAGCGGGTTCGGCTCGATCACCTCACCGGTGACCGGAGCGGTGACCGGCCCCACCCACTTGCCGCTCTCGATGGTGCCGAGGCTGCGGCCCCGCTTCACCTTCTTGCCCGCCCCCTTGGGCATGGCGCTGATGATGGAATGGGCCAGGTGCTGGGCGACGTCGGTCACCCCGACGGTCACCGTGCCGTCGTCGGCCGGTCGGGCCCAGACATGCTTCTCCGGCCAGTAGTACACGTCCTCGGGAATGTCACAGCCCCGTACCTCAGCCACTGGTCTCCTCCTCGTGCTCGAACTGCAGGTGATACAGGAATCGGTCGAAGGCGACGACGCGGATCTCCCGGGCGTACTCCTCGATGAACGCGGGATCCCGCAGACGCGGCTTGATCTCCTGTTTGTGGTGGTCGTCGCAGAGCGGACAGTCGAGCCGGAAGTACCGACGCCCGGTCATCCCCTCCTCGACCACGACCCGATCGGCGTGGACGTCGGTGAGGTGCGCGTGCAGCTCGGGCCGGGCAGCCTCCAGCTCGCAGAAGGGGCACCTCACGGCTCGTCCCCCAACGCCAGCTCACCGACCCGCACCGCCTCGGCGACGACGGCCACGAAGACGGTCGCCGCCTCGGTGGCCACCACCTGGGCGGCCTCGGGGACCTTCGAGACCAGCCCGGCGGAGACCAGATCGGAGATCCGCTGATCCACCGCCGGCCGGGGGAGGCCCACGTCGGCGGCGATGGCGTCGACCGGCCGTCCCGTGCCGTCGGCGAGGGCCTGCAGGATCGCGAAGTTGGTCGCGTCGGCGGCCATGTGCAGCGCCCGCAACACCGCCTCGGTCACCGACCGGCGGCGGGCCTCGAGGTCGCCGACGAACGACGCCTTCCACGCGCCGCTGCCGACTTCGAGCCGGTCCTCCCGGTCGATCACCGCCACCAGGTAGCGGAGCATGCCGCCGACGGTCTCCCCCAGATGCCGACCCAGGTCGGCATGGACCCCGGGCTCGGGGGTCCGACGACCGATCGAGACGGGGACTCCGGGATCAGCCAACGGTCGCCCCCACCGACGCCCGGGCCCGCTCCAGGAGCTGGGCGATGTCGACGACTTCGAGGCGGTCTTCGTAGCCCGTCGTCTTCACGGCATCCGAGTACATCACCATGTCCTTCGGGCAGGCCACCACGAAGAAGCGCACGTCGTCGCCGAGGGCGACCGCCTCCCGGATCCGGTTCTCCGCGGGCCGCTCCTCCAGGCCGGTGTCGTCCATCCAGATCCGCCCACCCCCGGCTCCGCAGCAGAACGAGTTCTCCCGGCATCGACCCATCTCCACCAGCTCCAGCCCGGTCGCCCGAATCAGATTGCGGGGTGCCTCGAACTCCTCCACGTAGCGGCCGAGGTAGCAGGGGTCGTGGTAGGTGGCGCGACCCTCGAGGCGTCCCAGCCGGAGGGCGCCCGAGGTGACGAGGGCGTCGAGGAGCTGGGTGTAGTGGATCACCTCGGCCTCCAGGGGGTATTCGTGACGGAGGGTGTTGAGGCTGTGGGGATCGGTGGTGACGATCCGGGAGAACCGGGCCTGCCGTATCCACTCCAGGTTGTGGTCCCGGAGCAGCTCGAACAGCCCCTCCTCACCGGCCCGCCGGACGTCGTTGCCGGCGTTGCGCTCCGACTCGTACCCGATCCCGAAACGAACCCCGGCGTCGTGGAACAGTCGGGCGACGGTCTGGGTGACCTCGGCGGCACGGGGGTCGAAGGAGGCGTAGTCGCCGACGAACCACAGGTACTCGACCGGTTCCTCCCGGGCGTCGGTGATCTCGAAGTCGAGGCCCTTGGTCCATCGGGGCCGCTGTTTGGCGGATTTCCCGAAGGAGTTCCCGCCCCGACCGAGGGCCTGGAACGCCTTCTGGAGGCCCGGCTCGACGTCGCCGAGGTCGACGAGGCGACGCCGGAGCTGGACGATGGTGGGGACGTGCTCGATCCCCACCGGGCAGACCGCCATGCAGGCCATGCAGGTGGTGCAGGCCCACAACGTCTCGGTGGCGATCACCCCGCCGGCGATCTCCGTGGCGTCCCGGTGGGCGGGCTCGGCGCCGGTCCCGTACCAGAGGGGGATGTCGGCGACGGCGTCGGCGTGCTCCCGCAGATCCAAGATGAGGTCCCGGGGGGACAGCGGGGAGCCCGACGCCCGGGCCGGACAGACGTCGTGGCAGCGCCCGCACTTGGTGCAGGCGTCCATCTCCAACAGCTCCACCCAGGCGAAGGAGTCCAGCGAGACGTATCCGGGCCGGGTCGGATCGGCGACCGGCGGCAGCGCCTTCGCCGAGTCCTCGTCGGTCACCATGAGGGCGACGACGTCGTCGACGATGTGCATCGCCTTCGAGTAGGGGATGTAGGCGACGAACCCGAGGGCGGCCAGTCCGTGCACCCACCAGGTGGCGAGCCGAGCCCAATCGTTGGCGACCGGCCCCCATCCGGCGGTGACGGTGCCGATCAGCCATCCGGCCACCGACACCTTCTCGAAGGGCGGGAAGTCGACGGCG
>JALSJV010000306.1 GCA_026989215.1 Acidimicrobiia bacterium
ATCGGCTACGGGGAGTTCGTCGACGATCCGAAGGAGATCATCCCGGCGCTGGAACGGGCGAAGGCGTCGGGTAAACCGGCGCTCGTCAACGTCCACCTCGCCGAGACGATGAGGATGTCCTCCAACTACAGCCAATGACCCACGGGGTCGTGTCGGTCTCCGTTCCCCCTTCCCATCGGCGGCCGGCCGAGTAGCCTCGGTGCCATGGCGGGGCTGGGACCGGACACGGTTCTCGCGTGGGCAGGGCTGGCGATCGTCGTGGCCATGGCCACGTTCTTGGGCGCCCGTGTCTTCGCGCTCAGATCCTCTCCCCCTTTCCCGGGTGAACCCACCTTCTATCAGGCCGCCCTCATGGCCGGGGGTCGGCGTCGGGTGGTCGAGACCGCCCTCGGTTTCCTCGTCTGGGCGGGCGTCCTCGAGGTTCGGGAGCGGACGGGCTGCCTGGTCCTGCGTGCCCTTCCGCCACCGGGGGCGCGTCTGGAACCGGTGGAGCGGGCCCTCGTCAACTCGGTGACCGCCGAGGGGACGCCCCTGTCGATGCCCCTGGCGGCGGCGTCGCTGGCCGCCGCCGAGATGGAACGCCGGATGGAGGGTCTGATGCCGCCGCCCTGGCTGACCGCCGTGGTGAGGTTCACGACCCTCGTCGTGCTGGGGGTGACCGTGGTGGTCGCCGGATGGTGGATGGAGCAGCGGCTGGCGGCCGGTCTGGACATCGGGTTGGTGCCGCTGGTCGCCCTCGCCGGGTTCGGGATGGGTTGGTGGGTGCTGGTCGCCCCGTCACCGGTGACCGGCACCGGGCGTGCCAGCCTGGAGCGGCTCCGTCGCCGCCACGATCCGGACCTGGAGATCGCCTCCATCGGGGTCACCAGCCTGCCTCTGGAGCGGGCGATGTACGTCGTGGCGCTCTACGGTCGGGACGCGCTCACCGGCGGGCTGGGGTCGTTGCGGAGGGTGCTGGTCGGCTGAGGCGTCGCTTCAGAGGACGACGAACCCGACGGCTCCGACCACCAGACAGTAGGCGGCGAAGGGACCGAGCCCCACTCTGCGAAGGGTCCGCAACAGCAGGGCGATCGCGGCGTATCCGGACAGGGTGGAGACGATGAACCCGGCGATCATGGGCCCGGCGGCGATCTGACCCGAGAGGTCGAGGAGGGAGAGCAAGCCTCCGCCGGCGATGGTGGGGATGGCGAGCAGGAACGAGAAGCGGGCCGCCTCGGCGGCGTCGAAGCGGCGTCCACCCCCGGCGGTGATCGTCATCCCCGAACGGGAGATCCCGGGGACGAGGGCGAGGGCCTGGAAGAGCCCGACGACGGCGGCGTCCCGCCAGGTGCCCGATTCGAGACGTCGGGTCCCGGTGAGGAGCCGGCTCCCGACGGCCAGGATGATCCCGGTGACCACCAACGCCGCGGCGACGTTGCGGGCGGAGTCCTCGAAGGCGTCGATGGAGTCACGGAGCGGGAGGCCGACGAGGGCGGGGACGGTGCCGAGGGCGAGGAGCCCGAGGATGCGCCGAGCGTCGGGGTTGGTGCGGGCCCGGGCGATGAGCACCAGGTCCTTCCGGTAGTAGACGATCACGGCGATGAGGGTCCCCAGGTGGAGCACCGCCGAGACGGCCAGGCTGGGCTGGGAGACGGACCATCCGAGTTTGGACAGGAAGGCGGGGACCAGCACCAGATGGCCGCTGGACGAGATGGGGAGGAACTCGGTGAGACCCTGGACGAGTCCCCAGATGATGGCGTCGAGCACGCCGGGAGGTTAGATCAGTCCAGACCCGTCGAAGCGTGATCGACGATCGACCGTGCGTCGAGGAGCACCGCGAGGCGCTGCTCGACAGCGGCCGAGGCGACGATGCCCACCATCTCGGCAGGTACGGCGACGAGGGCGCGGAGGCCGCCTCCGAAGACGTCGGCGGTGCCGGTGACCCCGACGACCAGTCCGGGGACGACGGTGGTCTCCGTCCCGGAGGTGACGAGACGGGCGGGGGCGCCGGGGGCTGCCCCCGGCGGGACGTCGAGCTCCAGGGCCCACCAGTTCTCGGGGACCGAGACGGTGCGGCCGGGCGGAAGGATGGGCTCCCCGGCGGCGACGGGACGGTCCGCCACGACGGGGAGCTGCACCGGAGGCAGCAGCCCGATCGGCACGTCACGCATCTCGACGTCGGTGGAGGTGATCTGCTCCCCGACGGTGATGGGACGGGCGGCGAAGGGTCGCGGCTCGGTGGGGACGGGGGCGAGGCGGCCGTACAGGGCGAGGACGACGACGACGCCCGCGCCCACCCATCGAAGGTAGGGGGGTCGGCTCAGCCACAACACGGCGACACCGTATCGGGCGTCGTGCCGCTGGGGAAGGGGGTCGATCGGTGGGGCGGTCAGTCGTCGCTCGACGTCCCCGACGAGGTGGAGGTCCCCGACGAGGTGGACGACTCGGAGGATCCGCCCTTGGGTCGGGAGTCGGTGACGTAGAACCCCGAGCCCTTGAACACGACGCCGCGGGCGTGGAACACCTTTTTCAGCTCACCGCCGCACCCTTCGTGGCGGCGCAGCGGCTTCGCGGAGAAGGACTGGAACACCTCGATGCGTTCCCCGCACTCCTTGCAGACGTATTCGTAGGTGGGCATCGATCTCCGGACCTCGGACCGGCGCATTGTACTCGGGGATCCGGTGGGGAAGATCCACCTCGATGTCGCGTCCGGCGGCCCATCGGGAAGGGCCGGGCGGATCCCTAGACTCGCCGACCATGGACATCTCTGCGGTGCTGGCGGTGGTGGGTTCCTACCTGCTCGGCAGCGTCGATTTCGCCGTGATCGTCGCCCGCAGCAGGGGCGTCGACATCCACCAGGTCGGCAGCGGCAATCCGGGTGCGTCGAACGTGCTGCGCACGCTGGGCAGGGGCCCGGCGGCGATGGTGCTGGTCGGCGACGCGTTGAAGGGCGTGATGGCGGCCATGATCGGGTGGATCGCCGCCGGCGACGAGATCCTCCCCAACTCGTCGGTGGCCCTGGCGGCAGGCCTCGCCGCCGTGCTCGGACACTGCTACCCCCTCTACCATCGTTTTCGGGGCGGGAAGGGGGTGGCGACGACCGCCGGGGTGCTCACCTTCGTCGTCCCCGTCGCCGCCCTGGTGCTCGCCGCGGTCTGGGTGGTGGTCGTGCGCCTGACCAGGGTGGCCTCGATCGGTTCTCTCACGGTCGTCGCCCTGGCGGTGCCCTTGGCCTGGTGGCGAGGTCTGCGTCCGCCCTCGGTGTGGTGGTTGGTGGCGATCCTGGCACTGGTCGTCTTCCGGCATCGGGGGAACATCCGACGCATGATCAGCGGATCCGAACGAAAGGTGCCCACGTGAACGTCGACGTCGCCGTGATCCCCGCCGCCGGGCGGGGGACGAGGATGAGGCCCGCGACCCGGGTCGTGCCGAAGGCGCTGCTCACGGTGGTGGACCGTCCCGCCATCCAGTACGCCGTGGAGGAGGCGGCACGGGCCGGCGCCACCGAGGCGGTGATCGTCGTCGACCTCGAGGTCGGTCATCTCATCCAGCAGCATTTCCTCGTCGAAGACCGGCTCCCCGGGCTGGAACACGTGCGGATCCGTCCCGTCGTCCAGGAAGAGCCCTTGGGGCTCGGCCACGCCGTGTACGAGACCCGGGAGATGGTGCGGGACCGGCCGTTCTTCTGTCTCCTCGCCGACAACATCGTCCCGCCCGGGCACGACGTGCTGGGGGATCTGGCGGCGGCCGCCGACGGCGACGCCTCGGTGATGTGTCTCCGCCGCCTCGACGACGAGTACCTGTCCCGCTACGGGGTGGTCGTTCCGGCCGGCCCGGAGGAGGACGGGGTGCTGGAGCTGGCCGGGGCGGTGGAGAAGCCCGGCGTCGAGAAGGCGCCGTCCCGGCTGGGCCTGATCGGCCGTTACCTGTTCCAACCCGAGGTGTTCGACATCTTGGGGAAGACCGAACCGGGGGTGGGGGGCGAGATCCAGCTCACCGACGCCATCGACGAGCTGGCGCGGATGGGCCGGGTCCGGGGATACGTCGCCGACCGTGACCTCCTCGACGTCGGCACCCCCCTCGGACTGTTGGAGGCGTCGGTCGAGCTCGGGCTCGCCCGGTACGGCGAGGAGTTCCGGGGGATCTTGGAGGAGGTGCTCTCACGATGAGACCCCTGGCGGATGCCCAACGGGACGTGTTGGCGGCGATGAGGCCTCTGCCGGTCGAGGCCGTGTCGCTGTGGAGCGCCCTCGGCCTGGCGTTGGCGGAGGACGTGGTCGCGCCCCACGACGTCCCGCCCTTCGCCAACTCGGCGATGGACGGGTACGCGGTGCGGGCCGAGGACGTCGCCGAGCTCCCCGTCGAGCTCCGGGTCACCGAGGACGTCCCCGCCGGGCACGTCGCCGAAGGGAAGGTGGAGGCGGGAACCGCCATCAAGATCATGACCGGAGCGCCGCTGCCGGCCGGTGCCGACACCGTCGTCCGGGTGGAGGACACCGAGCCGGGCGACGGGACGGTGAAGATCCTCGCCGCCGAGCCACGGGCCAACGTCCGGCGGGCGGGAGGAGACGTCGAGGCGGGGACGGTCGTCTTCGAGGCGGGGACCCGGCTCACCCCGCCCCATCTCGGCTCACTGGCGACGATCGGGGTGGCGTCCCCGGAGGTGCATCGGCGTCCCCGGGTGGCGGTCCTCTCCACCGGCGACGAGGTGGTGCCTCCCGACACCGCCGAGCTGGGACCCGGCATGATCCGTGACGCCAACCGTCCGCTCCTCGGCGGACTCCTCACCGAGCTGGGGGCGGAGGTGATCGACCTGGGCATCGTCGGTGACGACGCCGACGCGTTGCGGACGTCGCTGCTGCGGGGGGCCGAGGTGGCCGACGTCGTCGCCACCTCCGGCGGGGTGAGCATGGGCGAGTACGACCTGGTGAAGGCGGTGCTCGCCGAGCTGGGGGACGTCGAGTTCTGGAAGGTGGCGATGCAGCCGGCGAAACCCTTCGCGTTCGGGCACATCGACGGGACGCCGCTGTTCGGGCTCCCGGGGAATCCGGTCTCGGTGCTCGTCGCCTTCGAGCAGTTCCTGCGTCCGGCGCTCCTCACCATGATGGGCTCCCGGTTCCTGTTCCGGCCCCGGATCCCGGGGGTGGCGGGGGAGCGGTTCGTCACCGACCCTCAGAAGACGGTTTTCCTGCGAGTGACCGTGTCCTTGGAGGAGGGCCGCTGGGTCGCCCGTTCGGCCGGAGGGCAGGCATCCAACGTGCTCTCCGCCGCGGCGGCCGCCGACGCCTTCGCGGTGGTGCCCGTCGGCGTCGGGACGGTCGAGCGAGGTGACGCCGTCACCCTGGAGATGTTCCGCTGGCCCGAGAGTCGGGGGTGGTGATGGCCGAGTTCAGTCATCTCGGAGCCGACGGCGAGGTCCGGATGGTGGACGTGTCCGAGAAGCAGGAGACGGCGAGGACGGCGACCGCCGAGGCGTTCGTCACGCTGCGGCCGGAGGTTCGACGGAAGCTCTTCGCCGGTGAGCTCCCGAAGGGGGACGCCCTCGCCTCGGTGCGTCTGGCGGCGATCATGGCCGCCAAGAAGACGCCCGAGCTGGTGCCCCTCTGTCATCCCCTGCCGTTGACCGGGATCACCGTCTCGGTGGAGGAGGTCGGTCCGGGCGCCCGGATCGTGGCGAGCGTCTCCACCACCGCCCGGACGGGGGTGGAGATGGAGGCGATGACGGCGGTGTCGGTGGGGGCGTTGGCCCTCTACGACATGGTGAAGGGGGTGGACAAGGGGGTCGAGATCGGTCCGATCCGGCTCCTCGAGAAGAGCGGCGGGAGATCGGGGACCTGGCGGCGGGAGCCGGATTGACGGGCATGGTTGCAGTTCGCGAACTCGAACGGCTACGCTCCGACCCGATACCGGATCGGAACACGCCCACCAATGTCTGACTCGCTGTTTTTGATCGGAGCGCTGCTGATCGCGGGGGTCTGGGGCTTCTACCTCTTCCCCTCGTTCTTCGGTTCCCGACGTGACACCCCCCTCACCTCGACGGAGGAGTTCGACCGCTGGACCCATTTCATGGCCGACGTCCAGCACCGTGACTACGACCGGGGGGCTCTCACCGCCCGGGACGTCGTCCGGGCCCGCCGCCGCCGCACCATCGCCGTGCTCGTGCTGGCGAGCATCGGCACCCTCACCCTCGCCTATCTGCGGGCCTCGGTGAACTGGCTGCTGGTCTCGCTGGCGGTCGACGGGCTGCTGGCCTGGTATCTGGCGATGCTCATGCAGCTCCGCAACCGGAGACTCCAGCAGGCCATCCAGACCCACCAGGCCCACCTGATGGCCGAGCCGGTGCCGGTGGACCAGCCTCAGATCCGGATCGTCGCCGGCAAGTGACCGGTGGCGACCCCTGACCTCGACGCCGTCGCCCACACCGTCCGCCGGGTCCTGGACGACCGCTACGCCGTCCGGGAGCGCGCCCTCGCCGACTGTCGCCGCGTGATCCGGGCGTCCGCCAACGCCATTCGCAGCCTCCATCGAGGGCAGTGGGCGGAGGCCGAGGAGCTGATGGGGGAGGCGGGAGCCCTGCTCGAAGGCGCCTACGAGGGTCTCGCCGCCCACCCCGACATCCTGCACGCCGGGTTCGTCTCCGACGCCGCCAAGGAGTACGCCGAGGCCCGGCTCACCGCGGCACTGTTCGCCGGTGAACCGCTGCCCCTTCCCGACGAGATCGGGCTCGACCCGGTGCCGTATCTCCACGGGCTCGGGGAGGCGGTGGGGGAGCTGCGCCGGAGACTCCTCGACCGCCTTCGGGCGGGCGATCTGGAGGAGCCCGAGCAGGTGTTGGAGGCGATGGGGGCGATCGTGGACCTCCTGGCCGAGCTCGACTATCCGGACGGGATGACCGCGGGTCTGCGCCGCATCACCGACGTCGCCCGCTCCCTCACCGAGCGCTCCCGGGCCGACCTCACGGCGACGGTCGTCCAGGAGCGGCTCCGGCGGGAACTGGCGGAGCGTCTCGACGGCTGATCGAGGGCGTCTACAATGGCCCCGCTCCCTGGGGGTGTAGCTCAGTCCGGCAGAGCGCTTCCCTCGCACGGAAGAGGCCACGGGTTCAAATCCCGTCACCTCCACCATCGGTTCCGTCCTTCCCGGCGACCTGGGGGACGTCCTCGGGCTGGACCAGGGCGCCGAACCCGATACCCTGTCGCCGTGCCCCGCCGTCTCAGCATCCTCCTCGCGATCTTCGGCCTGGCCGTCGCGGCCTGCACCCCGGCGGCCGAGCCCACCACCACCACGGTCGAAGGTTCTTCGACCGTCACCGAGACGACCCCGGCGACCGATCCTCCGGCCACGACGACCGAGCCCGCCCCGTCCACCTCGCTCACCCTCCCCGCCGGCACCGAGGACCTCCCCGAGACGGTGCGGCGTCGGATCGCCGAGTTGGTCGCCCTCACCGAGCAGCTCCGGGGTCTCACCTTCTCGAAGGCTCCGACCATCACCGTGGTCGGCCCCGACGAGCTGGCCGAGCGTGTCCGCCAGGACATCCTCGAGCAGGTCGAGGACGTCGCCGCCGACGAGGCGCTGTACCGGCTGCTGGGGCTCATCGAGCCCGACCTCGACCTGGCCGAGACCTACCGGGACCTCTACGGGGAGCAGGTCGCCGGGTTCTACGACGGCGACACCGAAGAGCTCGTGATCGGGGGGACGCCCGAGGAGCTCTCGCCGCTGGAGGAGGCGACCCTCGTCCACGAACTCACCCACGCCCTCACCGACCAGCGGTTCGGGATGTGGGACCGGTACTCCGAGGCGGTGGACGGTGAGGAGTTCGACGCCGCCGAGGCGTATCTGAGCCTCATCGAGGGCGACGCCTATCTGACCCAGATCCTCTTCGCCCAGCAGCTCTCGGAGGAGGATCGGGGCCGCCTCCTCGCCGAGGCCTTCGCCGCCGACACCGAGGTGTTCGACCGGGTCCCCGGTTTCCTCCAGGAGTCGTTGATCTTCCCCTACCGGGAGGGGTTCGGGTTCGTGCAACGGCTCTACGCGACCGGCGAGTTCGCGGCCGTCGACGAGGCCTACGGGGACCCTCCCGTCTCCACCGAACAGATCATCCACCCTCGCGACTACCGCCGGGATCTCCCCGTCCCGGTGACCATCCCCGAGTGGGATCCGCCTCCGGGATACGAGCTGGTCTACGACGCCACCTGGGGGGAGTTCGGTCTGCGGGCGATGTTGTCCCAGCAGCTCGACGCCTCGACGACCGACGTCGCCGCCGAAGGCTGGGGGGGTGATCGGTACCGGCTGTGGTTCGACGGACGCGACGTGATCCTCGTCTACCGTTACGAGGGCGACACCGTCGTCGACGCCGAGGAGCTGGCCGACGCCCTCGAGGCGTATCTGGCGGCGGCGGCCGATCCGGGCGGTTCGGTGACGGTCCGCCGCGAGGGGTCTCGTCTGGTCATGGTGGCGGTCTCCGATCCGACGGTGGGTGACCTCTCCGAGGTGTTCGCTCCCTGACCCTCTGGCCGTCGGGGCCGATCCCCGATACGTTGACGGGCATGGCCACGTTGAAGAGCATGGCCGTCGAGCTCGTCGCATCGGGATGGAGGTCCGGACCCTTGGAGGTCGCGTCCGGTTTCGTCCGGCGGTGGCGGGGTCTGCGTCCCCGATTCCGGGGGCGGGGCCTGCTGCTTCCGGGGAGTGCCGTCCACGGCCGGGGGATGACCGAGGAACTTCTCGCCGTCGGGGTCGACGTCGAGGGGAGGGTCGTGGCGGTGGCCTATCTTCGCCCCGGGCGGTTCCTCCGGTTCGCCGGGGCGGTGATGGTGGCCGAGCTGGCAGCAGGCCGGCCGCCCCCGCCGCTGGGGGTCGTCGTCGAGGTGGTCCGTCTCCGGACCTAACCTGGCGCCGTGCCGGGACGCCTCATCCTCTGTGCCACACCGATCGGGAACCTGGGCGACGTGCCGCGCCGTCTCGGGGAGGTCGTCGCCGAGGCCGACGTCGTCTACGCCGAGGACACCCGTCGCACCGGGGTGCTCCTCGACGCCCTCGGTGTGAAGGCGGTCCTGCGTTCCTTTTTCGTGGGCAACGAGCGTGTCCGCACCGACGAGCTGGCGAAGGAGCTGGAGGCGGGGTCGGTGGTGGTGCTCCTCACCGACGCCGGAACCCCGGCGGTGGCCGATCCCGGCACCGCCGCCGTCGAGGTGGCACGTCGGGTGGGGGCAGAGGTGTCGGTGGTGCCGGGTCCGAGCGCGGTGACGGCGGCGGTGGCGGTGGCGGGGTTGGGCGGCGACCGCTTCTGTTTCGAGGGGTTCCTCCCGCGGAAGGGGACGGCCCGAACCGCCCGGCTGGAACGGATCGCGGGCTCCGAGGTCTCGGTGGT
>JALSJV010000307.1 GCA_026989215.1 Acidimicrobiia bacterium
GTGGCGATCCCCATCGTCCGACAGGTCCGGAAGATCCTCCGGGCGATCTCTCCACGGTTGGCGACGAGCAGCTTCTCGATCACGGCGGCGAGGTTAGCGATCGGGTCTCACCCCGGCGCACACGGGATCCGGTCGACGGGCTGTGTGCAGGGGAGGGTGGTTTCCGCCCTTCGGTGCACACGGGGGCCTTCACATCCGGAAGACGCCGAACTCCGAGGTGCCCTTCACCGGCCCGGAATGGACCGCCGAGAGGGCGATCCCCAACACGGTGCGGGTGTCGCGGGGGTCGAACAATCCATCGTCTCGGACCCGGGCGGTGGAGAAATAGGCCTGTTCCTCCTCTTCGATCTGATGTTCGATCATCGCCCGCATGGCGGCGTCCGCCTCCTCGTCGTAGGTCTGACCTCGGGCCTCCGCCGCCGCCCGGGAGATGATCGACATCACCCCGGCGAGCTGTTTCGGACCCATCACCGCCACCTTGTGGTTGGGCCAACCGAACACGAACCGGGGGTCGTAGGAGCGGCCACTCATCCCGTAGTTCCCCGCCCCGTAGGAGACCCCGGCCATGAGGGAGATGTGGGGGACCGTCGAGTTGGCGACGGCGTTGATCATCTTCGCCCCGTCCTTGATGATGCCCCGCTGCTCGTAGATCTTCCCCACCATGTAGCCGGTGGTGTTGTGGATGAACAGGATCGGCAGGTCGTAGCGGTTGCAGAGCTGGATGAACTCGGTGACCTTCTGGGCTTCCTCGGAGAAGATGACACCCTGCTGGTTGGCGATCACCCCGAGGGCGAACCCGTGGATCGATCCCCAGCCGGTCACCATCGACGTTCCGTAGAGCTGCTTGTACTCCTCGAACCGGGAGCCGTCCAGGATCCGGGCGAGCACCTCCCGCATGTCGAAGGGCACCCGCAGATCCCGGGAGACGATCCCCAGCAGGTCTTCGGGGTCGTGGACCGGCTCGTCGGCCGGCATCGTCGGACCGTACCCCTGTTTCCGCCAGTTGAGATGGGCGACGATCTCCCGGCCCATGCGGATCGCCTCCAACTCGTCACGGGCGAAGTAGTCGGACAGCCCCGAGATCCGCGAGTGCATCTCGGCGCCGCCGAGCTCCTCGTCGGTGGACTCCTCGCCGGTGGCCATCTTCACCAAGGGGGGGCCGCCGAGGAACACCTTGGCCCGTTCCTTCACCATCACCGCGTAGTCGCACATGGCGGGGACGTAGGCACCGCCGGCGGTGGAGTTGCCGAAGACGAGGGCGACGGTGGGGATCCCCAGTCGGGAGAGCTGGGTGAGGTTGCGGAACCACTTGCCGCCGGTGATGAACACCTCGGCCTGGTCGGGGAGGTCGGCTCCGCCCGATTCCACCAGGTTGACGAGGGGGAGGCGGTTCTGACGGGCGATGTCCTGCGCTCTGAGGGTCTTGGCGAGGGTGTAGCGGTTCGACGACCCGGCCTGCGAGGTGGGGTCGTTCGCCGAGATGACGCATTCCACCCCCGAGATCACGCCGATGCCGGTGACGGCGTTCGCCCCCAGGTTCTTGTCGGTACCCCAGGCGGCGAGGGTGGAGAACTCGAGGAAGGCGGTGTCCGGGTCGATGAGCAGCTCGATGCGCTCGCGGGCGAGGAGCTTGCCCCGTTTACGGTGCCGGTCGATGTACTTCTGGCCGCCTCCGAGACGGGCTCTGGCCTGGAGCTCTTCGAACTCTTCGAGCTTCGCCAGCATCGCATCCCGGTTGGCTCGGAACTCCTCGGAGGAACGGTCGACCTTGGTGGGCAGCACCTGCATGGTCGGGGAGGGTAGACCATCTCCGTCGGTCGCCGTTGCGACGAGTACGGGGAGGAGCATCCAGTTCTTCGGGAGACGACCATCGGGTTCGGGGCGGTGACCTTGAGTTCGCGCAGGGACTCGGACGCCTTTCCGTGTTTCGGTCCCCTGGTATTCCTCCGAATGCTTCTCGGATCGGTACACCCGCTAGGTCCGGAGACCTCCGTCATCCGGAGGACGGGCGTCATGGGGTGGGTGCAGTGGCTCCGTCCCTGCGGCGGTCAGGTGGACGCCACGGTTGACAGGAAGGGGGGGTGGCAGAGTGACGCCCCGGTGGACGGGGGATCGGGTAGCTCCCCCTTCGGAGGAAGAGGAACGACGACGGAGCGGGAAGCATTGGAGCCACAGGGTTCGGGCAGGTCTGCGTGTGCGGCAGCCCGGGTCATCGCCCTCACCCTCGTGATCATCCTGCCAGTACTGTTCGACGGGGAAGCTGCATGGGCGAGACCGACCGACGCATCGAGCGTCGCGGAGCGAGAGCTCGTTCGGCTGCTCGATGACGCGGGCCTCTCGGTCGGCACCGGAGCCGAGGCTCGGCGGATCGCATCGAATGCAGGGCTGAGCGTGGAAGATGCCCTCACATTGTTAAGGGCCGATGCCCGTTACGCCGACACGTTGGTCCCGCTCGTGATCGAGTCGGAGGTGGTGGAGTCGTCCGATCCACGCCTGGCCCTCGCCCTCAGGTCCGGGGACTTCTCCGCGCTGGCCGCGTCTGCGCGACGGTGCGGTTGGGCGATCACAAAGGTGAACCTCAGAGGTGGGGCATCAGGGCTGACCGTGGCCTGGCAACGGCTACGGACGGACTGGTGTTGGAATTCGACGAGGACGCGAATTGTGGGGACACCGACCAACGACCCGCCGATCGGGCGTATCACGGCTTACGGCACGATCCTCGGGTACGCTTGGAAGAAAGCACCGACGATCGATGCCCGACACTGGGTGAGGTCGGGCTGGAAATACCGGATCTCGACGACGAGTACCTTGGCGATCTGCCCGATCCGAATCGACGTCTGTTTCGGATTCACGAACCCGTGGATCATCCACGACATGTACGGGAACGGGACGGTTGGAAAGCGATATGGCTACTGACCTGGGTCGGACGGAAGAGACGAGCAGGAGTCGTCGGCTGGTCCCGTTCTTCTTCGTAGGGGCGGTACTGGCCGGTTGGCTGTTCCCCACCTTGGCGGTCTGGGCTGCTCCGCTGGTCGTCGTGGCCGCGCTCATCTCCAGACAGCGACAACGGTGGCTCATCGTCGGCATTGCCGCCGTGGCCGCTCTGGTTGGCGCGTTCATCATGCTGGAAGCGTTCTCCCTCACCGCGGAGCTGTCTCCCTGAGCGCTTGAGGTTCCGACCGGGACGAGGCGCTCGTTGTTGACGGGCCTGGCGAAGGGATCCGAATCGGGGATCGTCCGGAAGGCCGACGGGAGACGGGACGCGTCGTCGGTGCTCCGGCCCCGATCGATACCCATCGAGTTTGATGGAGACGAGCTCGGTCGGGATCGCGTCACCGGAGCGGTCGGTTGACCCCACCGGACGTTCGCCCTCGGCGGGGTCGCCGATGACCCGGCCACAGAGCTAGGTCACCCCGCCGAACTTGGACGCAAAGGGATCACTCCTCGACCGAGGGGTGGAAGTCTCGGTCTCGGAGAGCATCGTCCTCGCCGACACGGCGACGACGGCGCTCCTAACGTCGGAGGCGCGACGGAGAGGAGGCAGGCATGTTCGACTACGTGATCGTCGGAGCGGGCTCGGCCGGATGCGTTCTCGCCGCCCGACTCTCCGAGGATCCTGCGACCAGGGTGCTGTTGCTGGAGGCCGGTCCCGGTGACAAGAAACAGGAGGTGGCGGTCCCCGCCGCCTTCTCGAAGCTCTTCAAGACCGAACGGGACTGGGACTTCGCCACCGTGCCCCAGGAGAACCTCAACGGTCGCAGCCTCTACTGGCCTCGGGGGAAGATGCTGGGTGGGTCGTCGTCGATCAACGCCATGATGTGGGTGCGGGGCGTCCCCGCCGACTATGACGCCTGGGCGGAGGCCGGCTGCGACGGCTGGTCGTACGAGGACGTGGTTCCCTACTTCCGTCGGATCGAAGACGTGGAGCGGGACGGTGGGGAGCACACCGGGCGTGGCGGGCCGATCCCGATCCGTGAGCTTCGGGACCCGAACCCGGCGACGTTCCTGTTCGTCACCGCCTGCGCGAACGCGGGCATCCCCCACAATCCGAACCCGAACGCCGGCGACAACGAAGGGGTGTCCTTCACCCAGGTGAACCAGCATCGCGGAGCGAGGGCGTCCACCGCCTGGGCCTATCTGCGGCCGGCGATGAAACGTCCCAACCTCACGGTGGAGACCGGGGCGCTGGCGACCAGGGTGGTGGTGGAGGGAACCCGGGCGGTGGGGGTGACCTACGTCCGGGAGGGTGAGATCCGCACGGTGCGTGCCGAACGGGAGGTCGTGGTGGCCGCCGGAGCGGTGAACTCCCCTCATCTCCTCATGCTGTCGGGGATCGGCCCTGCCGACGAGCTGCGGTCGGCCGGGGTGGAGCCGGTGGTGGATCTCCCGGGGGTGGGCCGGAATCTCTCGGATCATCTGGCCGCCGGGATCGTCGTCACCACGCCACGGACCGACACCCTCGTCTCCGCCGAGTCGGTACGGCATCTTCTCGCCTACCTTCTGTTCCGGAAAGGTCCCCTCACCTCGAACATCGCCGAGGCCCACGCGTTCTTCAAGAGCGACGAGGCCCTGGAGGCCTGCGACCTGGAGCTGATCTTCGCGCCGGTGCCCTTCCTCGACCACGGGTTCACCGAGCCTCCGGGCCATGGGTTCACGATCGGTGTGATCCTGCTGCAGCCGAAGTCGCGGGGCCGCCTCACGCTGGCGTCGTCGGATCCGACGGTTCCACCTCGGATCGATCCGAACTACCTGGCCGATCCTGAGGACCTGCGGGTGCTGGTCACCGGGCTGAAGAAGGCGTGGGAGGTGTTCCGTACGGATCCTCTCGCCGTCGAGGTGGGGACGCCCATCCGCCCCGAGGAGATCCCCGACGACGACGCCGGCTGGGCGCAGATGGTCCGTCGGTATGCCGAGACGCTGTACCACCCGGTGGGGACGTGCTCGATGGGGGTGGGCGAGGAGGCGGTCGTGGATCCTGAGCTGCGGGTGCGGGGCGTCGACGGCCTCCGGGTGGCGGACGCATCGGTGATGCCCATCATCAATCGGGGCCACACCAATGCTCCGGCGATCATGATCGGTGAGAGGGCGGCGGCCCTGATCCGCGGAGGGTGACGAGCCCAGGGCTGGGACCCACCGTGGCGGTGGCTTCGGGCCCAGGGCTCGTCGCTTCCGAGGGCTCTGGACCACCGTGGCGGTGGTGGCGAGCCCTGGGCGGTGGCCTCAGCTCAGGGAGCGGCCGCCACCGATGACGAACACCTGGCCGGTGATGTAGGAGGCCCGGTCGGAGGCGAGGAAGGCGACCAGCTCCGCCACCTCGTCTGGGCGGCCCATCCGACCCATGGGGATCGCCGACACCATCTTCTCCCGGATCTCCTCTGGGATCTTCATCACCATCTCGGTGCCGATGAGTCCGGGGGCGATGGCGTTCACCCGGGTCGTCGGGGCGAGCCGGAGGGCGAGGGCCCTGCTGAGGCCCACCACCCCGCCCTTGGACATCGAGTAGTTGTACTGGCCGAAATTGCCGAGGTAGGAGCGGGAGGCGATGTTGACGATCGCCGAACCCTCACCAAGCTGGGGGATGAGGGCCTCGGTGAGTTGGTAGACGGCCCCGAGGTTCACCGACAGCACGGCGGCGAAATCCTCGTCGGACATGTTGACGATTCGGGCGTCCCGGGTGATCCCGGCGTTGTTGACGAGCACCCGAAGCTCCCCGGCTTCTTCCACTGCGGCCGCCACCGCATCCCGCCCTGCGGGATCGGTGAGGTCGGCTTGGACGGGCACGACCCTGCAGCCGTCGGACTCCAGATCCACCGCCGTCTCGGCGAGGGCCGGGGAGAGGTCCACCACCACGAGGGTGTCCACGTCGGCGGCCAGGCGGGTGGCGATCGCCCGGCCGATCCCCCGCGCCGCTCCGGTGACGACTCCGACGGTGCTCACGGCAGCGCCTTCCCGAGATGCGCACCCCCCAGGTGCACGATCTCACCCGTCGGCCCTCCCGGCTCCAGCAGTCGAGCCACCCAGGTGGCGACGGAGGCCGGGTCGGAGTCCTGCTCCACGGCGAGGACGTTCACCGCCACCCCCTTCTTGAGCTGCTCCACGGCCGCGGTTCGAGCACCCGACAACAGGCCGGTCGCCACCATCGCCCGTCCGGGACCACGGCGGCCCAGCAGGTCGTCGTGGGCCACCACGTAGACGACGGGTCCCTCGTTCCGGACCGCCTCCCGGGTGAGCTCGAAGGCCGCGGTGAGCTCGGCCAGGACCTCCTCCCAATCGTCCCCCACCTCGGCGGCGGCGAAGACGACGCCGTCGGCGGGCTCGCCCTTCGCCAGGCCCTCGGAGATGAGGGCGTCGGCCAGGTCGGGACCGCAGCGCATGTGGACCTTCACGGCCGCAACGATAGAGCCTCGGCTCCGGCCCTCCGAACACGGAGGACCTTCACGGCCTCGGTGACCACGAACAGGGGGACCGCCGGCGCCGCCAGCGCCGCCCAGTCCGCCCAGCCGAGGGGGACGGTGCGGAGCGCGGCCTGGAGGAACGGCACGTACACGGCCGCCACCTGGACGCCGAGGGTCGCCACCCACGCCGCCAGGAGCCACGGGTTCGACCCCCATCCGATCCGGGAGATCGGTTCCCGAAGGGAACGGAAGTTGAACACGTTGGCCAGCTCCAACAGGACGAGGCCGGTGAACGCCATCGTCTGGGCCTTCGCCGGGTCGGCGGCCAGCTCCCGGTGGAAGAGCCAGAGGGCGGCGAGCCCCATGTAGCCTCCGAGGGCGAGCACCACCGCCATCGCCGGGCGGGTCAGGATCGGCTCCCGCGCCGGGCGGGGAGGCCTGCGCATCAGGTCGCCGCCGGCGGGTTCGACGCCGAGGGCGACCGCGGTCACCCCGTCGGTGACCAGGTTGATCCAGAGGATCTGCACGGGGAGGAGGATCAGGGGGCCTCCCAGCGCGATGTTGACGAGCACCGCCACCACCTCGCTGATGTTGGACGAGAGGAGGTAGCGCACGAACTTCTGCAGGTTGTCGTATTGGCGGCGTCCCTCTTCCACCGCGCCGACGATCGATGCGAAGTTGTCGTCGAGGAGGATCATGTCGGCGGCGGCCTTCGCCACGTCCGTCCCCCGGATCCCCATCGCCACGCCGATCTCCGCCTGGGCGAGGGCGGGAGCGTCGTTCACCCCGTCACCGGTCATGGCGACGACGTGGCCTTCGGATTGGAGGATCCGGACGATCCGCAGCTTGTGCTCGGGTGACGTCCGGGCGAACAGCACCTGCCGGCGGAGCGTCTCCGCCAGCGCAGCGTCGTCCAAGGTGTCGAGTTGGGGACCGGTGACCACCCGATCGACCTCCAAGCCGATGCGGCGGGCGATCGTGGTCGCCGTCTCGGCGGCGTCACCGGTGATCACGATCGTGCGGATACCCGCCCGGGTGGCGAGGCGGAGCGCCTCGGGCACCTCGGGCCGCGGCGGGTCGATGATCCCCACCAGACCGAGCAGGGTGAGTCCGGTCTCGACGTCGTCGTCGCTCGGCACCGCGCCCGGGGGCAGGCGACGGCGGGCCAGGGCCAAGGTGCGGAGCCCGTCGGCGGCGAACGCGTGGTAGGCGGCGAGGAAGGCCTCCCGGTCGCGGTCGGTGAGGGGCTTCTCCCCGCTTGCCCGGAGGATGTGGGTGCATCGGGGGAGGATCGCCTCGGGGGCTCCCTTGGTGTGCGCCACCGGGCCCTCGGCCGTCTCGATCACCACGGTCATCCGCTTTCGCGCCGAGCTGAAGGAGAGCTCGTGGAGGAGGGGATGTTCGGGTCGGGCCACACCCGCCTTGGCGGCCGCGACGACCAACGCCGCCTCGGTTGGATCGCCCCGCGGGATCCAGCGTTCGTCCTCTCTCGTCAGGCGGGCGTGGTTGCACACCAAGCCCGTCTCCAGAAGCGCCAGCACCTGGGGATGTTCGTCGGGGTCGAGCGTCTGGCCGTCGAGCCGGAACCGTCCCCGGGGCTCGTACCCGATCCCGTCGACCTCCACCACGTCGTCGGCGATCCAGATCCGGGTCACCGTCATCTCGTTCTTCGTGAGGGTGCCGGTCTTGTCCGTGCAGATCACCGTGGCCGATCCGAGGGCTTCGGCGACCTGGAGGCGTCGCAGCAGCGCGTTGCGTCGCACCATCTGGCGGACGCCGAGGGCGAGGGTGATCGTCACGACGGCGGGGAGTCCCTCGGGGACGATCGCCACGGCGAGGGAGATCCCGGTGAGGAACATCTCCAGGGGCGGTTTTCCGGAGACGACGCCCACCACCGACACGAGGGCGGCGACGACGAGGGCGATGGCGCCGAGCTGGCGTCCCAGGCCCGACAGCTTGCGTTGCAGCGGGGTGGTCTCGGTGCCGAGGGTCTGGGTGAGTTCGGCGATGCGTCCGAAGGCGGTCGCCATGCCGGTGGCGACGACGATCCCCCGTCCTCGCCCGTTCGTCACGTTCGTGCCCATCCACGCCATCGACGTCCGTTCGGCCATCGGCGTGTCCTCGGGGACGGGGGCGACCCCCTTGTGGACGGGGAGCGACTCGCCGGTGAGGGCGGCTTCGTCGAGCTGCAGGTTGACGGCTTCGACGATGCGGAGGTCGGCGGGGATGCGGTCTCCGGTCTCGACGACGACCAGGTCTCCGGGGACGAGATCCGTGGACTCGATCTCCTGCTCGGCTCCGTCGCGGATCACCGTGCAGGTCGGCGACAGCATCTGTCGGAGGGCGTCGAGGGCCCGTTCGGCCCGCCACTCCTGGATGAATCCGAGGACGCCGTTGGCGACGACGATGGCGAGGATGGCGATGGCGTCGATGGTCTCCCCGACGACGAAGGAGATTCCCGCCGCCACCACGAGAATCCAGATGAGGACGTCGACGAACTGACGCCCGAGGATCTCGAGCCGTGTCCGGCGGGCCGCCTCGCGGATCGCGTTGGGGCCGTGTCGGGCGAGACGTCGGGCGGCTTCGTGGGCTCTCAGGCCGACGGCGAGGTCGGTGTCGAAGGCGAATCCGACCTCGTACCGGTCGAGGGCGTGCCATGGTCGTCTCGTCGCAGGCTCGGTGGTGGTCACCGCCTCGACGATATCGACGGTCGATGCTCTTCGGGAAGGGTCGAAGGTCTACGACGTTCGGGGGCGGCCGAGCGCTTCCGCCGCCGGGGTGGACGAC
>JALSJV010000308.1 GCA_026989215.1 Acidimicrobiia bacterium
CACTCCACGACCCCGGTGCGGAAGTACACCAGATGCGACGCCCACACCGGTGTCGCCACCGCCATCAGCAGCGCCGCCGCTGCCACGATCCTCGCCCTTCTCATCTGGGACCTCCCCTTCGTCGGTCCCAACCCGACCCACGACCCCGAACATGCCACGCACACGCACCTGTCAAGGGGTTCGGGAGGGACATCCGTCCCGACTTCGGGTGCGGCATCAGGTGGAGGGGCGGAAGGGTGTCACCCCATCGGGATCCGCAGACCCCGTTCCCGGGCGACCTGTCGGGCCCGCTCGTATCCGGCGTCGGCGTGGCGCAGCACCCCCGTCGCCGGGTCGTTGGTGAGGACCGCCTCCACCCGCTCGGCTCCGACGTCGGTGCCGTCGGCCACCACCTGGGCTCCGGCGTGGATCGACTTGCCGATCCCCACCCCACCGCCGTGGTGGACCGCCACCCACGCCGCCCCCGACGATGCGGCGACCAACGCGTTGAGGATCGGCCAGTCGGCGACGGCGTCGGAGCCGTCGGCCATCCCCTCGGTCTCCCGGTAGGGAGAGGCGACCGAACCCGAGTCGAGATGGTCCCGGCCGATGACGATGGGCGCCTCCACCTCCCCGCGGCGGACCAGGTCGTTGAACGCCAGCCCGGCCCGGTGCCGCTCCCCGTATCCGAGCCAGCAGATCCGGGCGGGGAGCCCCTGGAAGTGAACCTTCTTCTCCGCCAGCTCCAACCACCGGTGCAGAGTCCGGTTGTCGGGGAACAAGTCGAGCAGCGCCCGGTCGGTGGCGGCGATGTCCGTCGGATTCCCCGACAACGCCACCCACCGGAAGGGTCCCATCCCTTCACAGAACAGCGGGCGAATGTAGGCGGGGACGAACCCCGGGTAGGCGAAGGCGTCGGCGAACCCGGCCACTCTCGCCTCCCCCCTGAGGTTGTTGCCGTAGTCGAACACCTCGGCTCCGGCACGGAGGAACCCGACCATCGCCGCACAGTGCTCCGCCATCGCCCGACGGGCCTCGGCCACATACCGTTCCGGGTCGGCCTGTCGCAGCTCGGCGGCCGCTTCTGCGGTCATGCCGTTGGGGACGTAGCCGTTGAGGGGGTCGTGGGCGGAGGTCTGGTCGGTGACGACGTCCACCTCGACACCGCGCCGGAGGATCTCGGGGAAGACGTCGGCGGCGTTCCCGACGAAGCCCACCGAGAGGGGGCGGCGCTCCGTCTTGGCGCCCACGGCCAGGTCGACCGCCTCGTCGAGGGAGGCGGCGAAGACGTCGAGGTAGCCCGTCTCCACCCGACGCTCGATCCGAGCCGGGTCGACGTCGCAGACGAGACACACCCCCTCGTTCATGGTCACCGCCAGGGGTTGGGCGCCTCCCATCCCCCCGAGCCCGGCGGTGAGGGTGAGGGTCCCCGCCAGGGTCCCGCCGAAGCGCTGCTCGGCGATGGCGGCGAAGGTCTGGAAGGTGCCCTGGAGGATCCCCTGGGTGCCGATGTAGATCCAGGACCCGGCGGTCATCTGGCCGTACATGATGAGCCCCGCCGCCTCCAGCTCCCAGAAGGTCTCCCAGTCGGCCCAGTCGGGGACCAGCAGCGAGTTGGCGATGAGCACCCGGGGGGCACGAGGATGGGTGGTGAGGATCCCCACCGGTTTTCCCGACTGGACGAGGAGGGTCTCGTCGTTCTCCAGCGAGAGGAGGGAGGAGACGATGGCGTCGAAGGCCTCCCACGAACGGGCAGCCCGCCCGGTGCCGCCATACACGACGAGATCGTCGGGACGTTCCGCCACGTCGGGGTCGAGGTTGTTCTCCAGGCAGCGCAGGGCCGCCTCCTGCAGCCAGCCCTTGGCCCGCAGGCTCGAACCCCGGGCCGCTCTGATCGGACGGGGACCCGACATGTGTCACACCTCCATGGCCGTTCCCGCTCCACGCTACCGAGTGGCGGCGATGCTCGACCGCCTGCGGACACCCCTGCCTACGTCTGCTCGGGGGTTCGCATCCAGACCAGCCACTCCTCGTCCCCGAGCAGCTCCAGGCGTCGCCACAGGACCGGGTTGAGCTGGCTGGCGTGGAGGCGGCAGGCGCGCACATGGCGCTCCCGGTCGACCCGGATCGCCAGATCAGGCCGGGTCACCCCCCGGAACGTCGTGCCCAGCTCCCCGTTGAGGATCTTCGCCACCCGCTCGGGGATCACCCATCCGAGCACCGGCGTGTGGTGCTGCTCGGCGGCGAGGACGGCGGCGCCGGTGGCCTGGATGTGGTCGGGGTGCCCGGTGACGCCTCCGGGTCCGAAGACCAGGACGCCGTCGACATGGTCGAGCCGGACCTCGACCAGCTCGGCCAGATCCTCGAGGGGTCGGTCGGCGAGGTGGCCGTCGGGGAGATCCAGGAGCTCCACCGTGTTGGCTCCGAGGTCCGCCGCCGCCCGGCGGAGCTCCCGGGAGCGGACCCGCCGCAGCTCGCCTTCGCCCAGGGTCGAGGCCTCACCGTGGGTGAAGCAGAGGATCTTCACGTCGGCGCCGCGCTCGGTGAAGCGGGCGACGACGCCTCCCAGCCCGAAGGTCTCGTCGTCGGGGTGGGCGACGACGACCAGCAGTGCATCCCATCCGGGCAGCGTCTGTCGCATCGAACCCATCGTGGCGGGTCGCTCCGTCTGGTGCCAGTCCGGAGACCCGGGTGGGGTTCGCCGAGCGGAGCGGCGGATCAGGGACCGACGCCCCCGGCAGGTCCGAGGCCGATCGGGCATGCTGAGGGGGTGTGGCCGACCGACGTCGACGAACTTGTCGAGCTCCAAGAGCGCATCGCCCATCTGGAGCCCGCCCCCTGGATCCCACCGCAGACCCCGTCGGTGGGGGGCTGTTTCGTCTGTTTCGGGCGGGGCGGGGAAGGTCCGGGCGCGCCCGGAGACGGAGGATGGGCGGTCGCGGTGTGCGGCGGGGCCGAGGCGGTGGTCGAAGGGGCCGCCGGTGCGCCCTACCGTCCCGGCCTCCTCGCCGCGAGGGAGGGTCCACTGTTGGAACGGGCCGTTCGGGCCCTCGGGCAGCTCCCGGACGTCCTGTTGGTGAACGCGGTGGGTCGGGACCATCCCCGCCGAGCGGGCCTGGCCGTCCACCTCGGGTGGGTCCTCGGGGTCCCCACCGTCGGAGTCACCCACCGCCCCCTGCTCGCTGCCGGACCCTGGCCGGAGGACGTCGCCGGGGCCAGGAGTCCCCTGATCGTCGACGGCGAAGAGGTGGGAGCCTGGCTGCGGACGAGGCGGGGAGCCCGTCCCTTGGCGGTGTCGGCGGGGTGGCGTACCGACGTCGCCACCGCCGTCGACGTCGTGATGGCCGCGGTCGCCGAGGCCCGGACCCCCGAACCGATCCGGCGGGCGCGTCGGCTGGCTCGCACCGCGCGCAGCGCCTTTACGGAGGCTTGATGGAAGTGCCCATATGAGCTTCAACGAGACGTGGTTCGATAGGGATGGAACGAAAGGAGGAATCACATGATGTGGTACGGAGCAGGTGGATGGTGGATGTTCTTCTCGATGCTGCTGTTCTGGGGCGGCCTCATCGCCCTCATCGTCTGGGCGATCCGGGCCGGGACGGACCGATCCCAGGGCCGTGACCGCGACCGGAACCGGGCGTTGGAGATCCTGGAGGAGCGCTACGCCCGCGGGGAGATCGACCACGAAGAGTTCGAGCAGCGCCGGCGCACCCTCGAAGGGAGGTGACGGGTCATGCGGAACCGGACGCTGCTGATCGCGGGGCTCGTCGCCCTCGTGCTGGGTCTGGTGGGGCTGGCGATCGGCCCTTCTTTCCCTTCCGGAGGGCCGGGCCGCTGGTGGTCGGGTGACTGGTTCTGGGGTCACCACGCCTGGATGATGGGCGCCCCGGCCGAAGACCACGACGAACCGGCGCCGGACCCGATCCCCGGGGCGGAGACCGTCGAGGTCCGAGCCCTCGACTTCGGGTTCGAGCCGAGTCGGATCGTCGTGCAGGCAGGCGAGCCCATCAACATCCGGCTCACGAACGAAGGATTCTTCTTCCACGACCTGACGATCCCCGCCCTGGATTTCCACGTGAACGCCCGACCGGGGGAGTCCGTCGTCGGTGGACTCGCCGAACTCGAACCCGGTGAATACGGTCTCTACTGCACCGTCCCGGGCCACGCCGAGATGGGGATGGTCGGGGTGCTCGTGGTCGAAGGCTGAACACACACGACACGAAGGACAGGAGAACATGATGCGTGAATTCGGATACGGCTTCGCCGTGGAGACGGACCTGGGGATCGAACAGGCGGAGGAGAAGGTGCGTGAGGCGCTCGCCGCCGAAGGGTTCGGCATCCTCACCGAGATCGACGTCGCCGCCACCTTGGAGAAGAAACTCGGGGTGCAGCGTCCCCCGTACAAGATCCTGGGTGCGTGCAACCCGAACCTCGCCAATCAGGCGCTGGAGGCCGACGAGGACATCGGTCTGCTGCTTCCCTGCAACGTCGTCCTCTACTCGAAGGACGAGGGGACGGTGGTGGAGGCGCTGGAGCCGCGGGTGATGTCGCAGCTCACCGAGAACGAAACGGTGCAGACCGTCGCCGAAGAGGCCCGGGAGCGCCTGGTGCGGGCGCTGTCCTCCCTGTGACGGCCGGGTCCCCGCCCGGTCGAGATCCCGGGCGGGGACTCAGCTTCCGTAGATCTCGATCTCGACCGCACCCGTGTTCCCCCCGGTCGAGTTCTCGACGTCGAAGCGGAGCACTCGGCCGGTGAACTGCACCTCGACGAGGGGCGGATCCAGTCCGGCGTCGAAGGGGCCGAGCACCTCGCCGTCATCGACGGTGACGGTGTAGGTCGTCGTGATGGACGATCCGTCGCTCATCTCCCGGGTGACGAACCGGAGAGCGGTGACGGTGCGTTCGGCACCGAGGTCGATGGTGATGTAGGCGTCGTCGCCGTCCCCCCTGGACGACCATTCGGTGGCCGGGTCGCCGTCGATGGCGTTGGCGGCGGCGAAGGCGTCGGAGAACTCGCTGCTCACGTCGACGACCGTCGCCTCCAGCGCCAGGTTGGCGGCGACGTCTGCCTCCTCGGCGGGCGGGGTGGTGAAGGTCAGAAGCTCGCTCTGGTAGAGGGTGCCGTCGGGTCCGACACCCTGCAGACGGTAGAAGTAGGTTGTCTCGGGCTCGAGGCCGGTGAGTACCGGGCCGTGGTCCTGGTGGCCGGCGGCGTCCATGTCCTGGTCGGTGGCGAGGTTCCCGAGGGCCTCGGTCTCCCCGTACGCGACCGCGCAGACGGCGCGGACGGTGGTCTCGACGCGCAGGCGGGCGGTGGTGGCGGAGGGGTCGAAGGTGAAGGTGGGCTCGGTGGCGGCGATCTCGGCGAAGTCGGCGACCCCGGAGTCCGGAGTGGCGGAGCCTCCGCAGGCGGCGACGACCAGGGCGAGGGCGGTGACGAGCAGCAGTCGGCGTCTCACGGTACCTCCGGGTCCGATGGGGCAGCCGATGGTACGGACCTTCTCCGGCTATGGGGGAGGGGCGTCACGGCGGGGTGATGACGGGGCAGGTGACCTTGGGGGCGTTGGCGAGGCGTCGATCCAGGGTGAGAAGGGGGACGCCCAGGGACTCGGCGAGGCTCACGTACCAGGCGTCGTAGACGAGGGTCACCGCCGGTCTGCTTCGCGGTGACGGAGGATGGTGTCGGGGGGAAGGAGGGTCTTGGTGGCGCGTTTGCGTGCGTCCACGCGGGCGAGGATCGTCTCGAGGTCGGGCTTGGAGACCAGGGCGATGAGCTCACGTCGAAGGTACTCCTGCAGCGAACGGCCGCTCCGAGCCGCGCGGATCATCAGCTCTTCGTGCACGTCGTCGGGGAGGTTGCGGATCGTCACACTCGTCGCCATGCCTGCAAAAAAGCAGCATTGCTGTGAGTATGCAAGCGTCAGGCGACGATGCCGGTCGCCGCACCGAGGGCCACTGCGCCGGCTCGCCCCTCCAGGATCACCTCGTCACCCGGTTCGAGGAACGCCCGTTCCTCGCCGTCGGGGAGCTCCAGCGGTTCGGTGCCGCCGCGGGTCGCCTCCAACAGGCTTCCCGCCTGCCCGGGAAGGGGACCCGACACGGTCCCGGAGGCGACGAGGTCACCGGTCCGCAAGCTCGCCCCGTTCGAGGTGAGGTGGGCGAGCTGCTGGGCGACCGTCCAATACTGGTCGGCGAAGCCGGTCTCACAGATCGTCGCCGGCTCGGATCCGTCGGACCGCATCCGGGCGGTGCGGAGCTTCACCTTCAGGTCGAGGTCGAGTCCCCACGGTTCCCGGCGACGAAGGTGGGGGAGGGGTTCGGGTTCCTGAGACGGCCCGGAGACCCGGACCGGTTCCACGGCGTCGAGGGGGAGCACCCAGGCCGAGATCGTCGTGGCGAAGGACTTCCCCAGGAAGGGTCCGAGGGGCTGGTACTCCCACGCCTGGATGTCCCGGGCCGACCAGTCGTTCACCAGCACCACGCCGAAGACGTGCTCCATCACCCGCTCGATCGGGACCGGCTCGCCGAGACGGGAGGGGATCCCGATCACGAACCCGACTTCGAGTTCGAAGTCGAGACGCCGCGACGGGCCGAAGGTCACCGTGCCGTCGGGCTCGAGCCGCTGTCCCGAAGGCCAGGGGATCTCGGCCCCCGACACGACCACCGTTCCCGACCGTCCGTGGTATCCGATGGGGAGATGGCGCCAGTTGGCCGGCAGGGGATCGGCGTCCGGTCGGAGGATCCGGCCGACGTTGACGGCGTGGTGGAGCGAGGAGTAGAAATCGACGTAGTCGGCCACGGTGAACGGGAGGTGCATCGTGACGCCGTCGACCGGGTGGAAGGCGCCATCGAGGCGGCGATGGGCGTTCGGGGAGGTGACCAGGTGCTCGATCCTCCGTCTGGTCTCGTCCCATATGAGGGGCCCGCAGGCCATGAACGCGTCGAGGGTGGGTGCGGCCAAGGGGTCGGGGAGGAGGTCGGTGTCGGCGAGGACGGCGAGGTCGAGCACCAGGGGTCCGAGGCGGGCACCGACCCGACGTCGCTGCTCGCCGGAGAGGGTGAACACCCCATAGGCGAGACCCGCCAGGTCGGCGTCGGAGACGTCCGGGAGACTCAGCGGCCTTCCAGCCACGTCCACGCGTACCGGTCGTCTTCGCAGTCACGCGCCCCGGGGCCGAGATCCAGCGGTCGGAAGGTGTCGATCATCACCGCCAGCTCCTCGGTTCCCACGGCCCCGATCGACGCCTCGACGCTCCCCGGCTGGGGGCCGTGGGTGTGGCCCCCGGGGTGGAGGGAGACCGAGCCCGCCTCGATCCCCGAGCCCTTCCGAGACATGAAGTTTCCCTCCACGTAGAAGATCACCTCGTCGGAGTCGACGTTGGAGTGGTGGTAGGGGGCGGGGATCGCCTCGGGGTGGTAGTCGAAGAGGCGCGGGACGAACGAGCAGACCACCAGGTTGGGCCCCTCGAAGGTCTGGTGGACCGGAGGGGGCTGGTGGATCCGTCCGGTGATCGGCTCGAAATCGTGGATGGAGAACGTGTAGGGATACAGGCAGCCGTCCCAGCCCACGACGTCGAAGGGATGGTGGCGGAAGACGTAACGGGAGGTCCCCGCCCGATGCTTCACCACCACGTCGACGTCCTCGCCCTCCTCGACGAGGGTCTCGGCCGGTCCGTGGATGTCCCGTTCGCAGTAGGGGCTGTGTTCGAGGAACTGGCCGTTGCGGGAGAGGTAGCGTCGGGGCGGTCCGACGTGCCCGTGGACTTCGACGACGAGGGCCCGGAACGTCCTGTCGAGGCGCCACCGGTGGATCGTCGACGCCGGAATGACGACGTAGTCGCCGGCCGTGAACGGGAGCCTGCCGAACACCGACTCCAGGGTGCCCGATCCCTCCTCCACGTACACGAGCTCGTCGCCGACGGCGTTCCGGTACAGCGGCCCATCCTGATCGCAGGCCACATAGGAGATCGCGACGTCGTCGTTCGCCAGGAGAAGATGCCTACCGGTGACGGGGTTCCCGCCCTCCTTGAGGGCGTGGGTGCGGAAATGACGAGGCCGCAGCGGATGGTTCGGCGTCAGCTCCTGGGGCTCCGTCTCGACCGCCTCGATCGCCCGGAGCGCCGTCGGCGGGTACCGGTGGTAGAGGAGCGCCGAGTCGTAGGTGAATCCCTCCTCGCCCATCAGCTCCTCCACGTACAGTCCGCCGTCGGGTTTGCGGAACTGGGTGTGTCGTTTGCGGGGGACCTCCCCCAGGCGGCGGTAGTAGGGCATGGACCCTCCGATGCTAGAGGTTGCCCCGCCGGGCCTGCTCCCGTTCCAGGGCCTCGAACAGGGCTTTGAAGTTGCCGACGCCGAAGCCCCGGGAGCCGTGGCGCTCGATCACCTCGTAGAACACCGTCGGACGGTCCTGGACGTTCTTGGTGAAGATCTGGAGCAGGTACCCCTCGTCGTCCTGGTCGGCGAGGATCCCGAGGCCGGCGAGACGGTCGATCTCGGCGTCGATCCGTGACCAGTCGAGCCGCCCTCGAAGGTCCTCGTAGTACGTGTCGGGGACGTAGAGGAACTGGATCCCCTGGGCCGTGAGGGTCTCCACCGTCGAGACGATGTCGGTGGTGGCGAGGGCGATGTGCTGGACACCGGGGCCGTGGTAGAAGTCGAGGTACTCCTCGATCTGGGACTTCCTGCGGCCCTCGGCCGGTTCGTTGATCGGGAGTTTGATCCGCCCTTCGCCGTCCCAGAGCACCTTCGACATCAGGGCGGTGTACTCGGTGGAGATCTGCTCGTCGTTGAAGTGGTGGAGCTGGGTGAACCCCATCACCTCGGCGTAGAACCGGGCCCATTCGTCCATGCGCTCGACGTTGCACACCACATGGTCGATGTGGGTGAACCCGGCGGAGCGAGGGGCAGGAAGGTGGTGCGGCTCGTAGCCGGGGAGGAACACACCGGCGTATCGGGAACGGTCCACGAAGGTGTGGATCGTGTCGCCGTAGGCTCGGATCGCCGACAGGACGAGGGTTCCGTCGTCGGTCTCGATCGTCTCCGGCTTCCGGTACGGTTCCGCCCCCCGCTCCAGGGCCACCTCGTAGGCCGCCTCGGC
>JALSJV010000309.1 GCA_026989215.1 Acidimicrobiia bacterium
CGATGCCGACCCCCGACGCGACGGCGAGCACGAAGAAGAGGACGGCGGAGACGATCTCGCCCACCAAACCCGTGGCGACCCCGGCGACCGCCAGAATCGCCGGAACCGCGAAGAGAGCACCCGGCGGTCCGGCAGCGTCACGGCGACGACCCGCCTGCGCGGCGATGGCCGCCATCTCCGCCGCCCGGTCGTCGTCGGCCCGCACCCGCTCGCGGAGCCTCCCCACCTCGTCGACGAGAATCCGAAGGCGACGGGTCATCGCCTCCGACGCGTCCAGCTCCTCGACGGACGGCACCTCGCCGTACTGCTCGAGCTTGCGCCGGTGGCCGGAACCTTCCGCCGACACCTCCTCCAGCCTCCCCTCGAGGTCGGCGACCCGGCGGCGCGCATCATCCAATGCCGTGCCGGCTGCGGAGAGACGATCCCGCCATTCGACGAGCATCCCCTTGACCGGAATGGACGTGTCGAACCCCTCGACACGTGCCCTCGTCCACTGCGGCCCCAGCTCCGCCAGCGACGCCGACACGTCGGTCTGCAGGTTCTCGATCCTGGACCGGAGACTCCCGAGCCGGGTCCGGTCGGCGTCGTACCGCTGGATCTCGGCGTGCAGGCTCTTCACCCGGGTGGCCACCGGGGGGAGAGCATCGTCGACGGCGATCTTCTCGAGGCGCGACTGCTGACGCTCCAAATCCTTCCTCCGCTCCCGCAGCACCGCCTCCGCCTCTTTGATCTGCTGTTCGACCTCCCGGAATCGGATCTCCAGCGCCGGTTCGACACCGTCGGGGACCTCGATGGATCCGGCCTCCTGCTCCGCCGAGAGGCGTTCGGACCACTGCGGCCACACGTCGATCAGGGTCTCGTATCGCGCCGCCTCCTGGCGTCTCTCCCGCAGCTCCGCCGCGAGCTCCGCGACGACCCGGCCGGCCTCGTCGACGTCCCGGACCGCCCGCTCGTACGACTTCGCCTCCCGCTGAAGGGCCACCAGCTCCCGATGTGCCTCTTCCAGCCTCCTCCGAAGATCGCCGATCGTCGAGTCGGCCCGCGGTCGGAACAACTCCCGTTCCCTCGTCGTCAGCTTCTTCACGATCTCCCGAGCCGACGGGCCGCCCCCGAACGTCGGGGTGGCGAAGATCCGTTCACGGACCGAGTCCCCTTCGAGGGCCTTGAGATCCTCGAGCTCCTTCAGCCCGAAGGCGAACACGTTGTGGAACAGCGTCCGGTCGGCGCCGCCGAGCAGGTCCCGGAGCGCCTCTTCGCCCCCCACCTGACCTCCCGGGGAGCGCACCGTCGGGACCTTCCCGGCCTTGGTCCGCTCGACCGTGTACACCCCCGTCTCGTCACGGAGGAACAGTCGACCCCCGTGGTTTCCGCCCGCCAGCGGCTCGTAGCGGGGCCCCTTCGACCTCCCGTCGCTGAAGCCGAACAGGACGCTGAGGATGAAGTTGACGAGCGTGGTCTTCCCGGCTTCGTTCGGTCCGTACAGCACCGTCAGGCCCTCGGGGAGGTCATCCAGCCGGTAGTCGGCGAACATGCCGAACCCGTCGATGTGCCAACCGGAGATCCTCACGCCTCACCGCCCTCGAGCAGCTCGATGGCGAGCATGGCCGCATCGTCCAACAGGGCCGGATCGTCAGGACGGGGCAGATCCACCCCGAGCCGTGTGAGCTTCGTGGTCGGGAGGTCGTCGAGGACCCGGTCGACGAACCCGTCCCCACCCGACCCCCCGAGCTCCTCGACGAGCGCCAGCAGCTCCGCCGAGAAGCCGCCGCGTTCCCGGATCGCCTCCAGGTCGACGGCCCGGGCGGTCCGGTCCTGGATCGACTCCCACCACAGGAACGGGGCGGATCCCTCCGAGGCGGCGCGGAGCTCGCCGAGCAGCTCCTCCACCGCGCCCTGCCGGGTCAGGTCGTCGTGGATGTCGCCGGAGCCTCGAAGGACGCAGCGCACCAGGAGCGACCGGCCGTCGGCGTCGGCCAGGGCCGCATCGCCCCTGGCGAGAAGCTCGGCCTCCACCGCCGCCAGGTCCATCCCCGAGACGTCGAGCGCCAGCTCCTGGAAACGGATCCTGTCGACGGCGACGAACTCGGGCTCAGCGATGTCCATGCCGTCGACCTCGACGACGTAGACGCCCTTGGGTCCCATCTCGCTCGGTTTGGGGCTCCGCCCCTGAAGGTTGCCGGGGTAGACCACCCAGGGGTCGGCACACAGGATCTGGCGGGTGTGGATGTGACCCAGCGCCCAGTAGTCCAGATCGGCCCGCACCAGGTCGCTCAGCGAACAGGGGGCGTACGGATCGTGGTCCGGGTTGTTGCCCACATTGGCGTGCAGCACACCGACGTGGATCCCGGGGCCGTCGCCCCGCTCGAACCTGAGGGCGAGATTCTCGGTCTGTTCCCGCCGCTCGTAGCTGATTCCGTGAACGGTGGCGATCGCCTCACCACGCCATTCGACCGTCGCCGACTCGACCCGTCTGTGACCGAAGATCGTCACGAGCTCCGGCCATTCGCGGATGGCCGACCAGCCGACCTTCACCGGATCATGGTTCCCGTGCACGATGAAGGAGGCGGTCCCCGCCTCGGTGAGCCGCTCCAACCCCCGGCGGAACCGGAGCTGGGCGGCGACGCCCCGCTCGGGGCCGTCGTAGATGTCGCCCGCGAAGACGACGAACGCGGCTTCCCGCTCGAGAGCCAGATCGACGAGGTCGTCGAACGCGTCGAGGGACGCACGCCGAAGGGCGTCGGAGACGTCCGGTGCGGCCTCCCGGATGCCGGAGAAGGGGGTGTCGAGGTGGAGGTCGGCCGCGTGGATGAAACAGAACTTCAAACGACTCCTCGGGCTCGGGCTACGCCATGAGGCAGCACCCTAGCGACGGAAGGCCTGTCGGTTCGGCCGTCCCGGTGTGGACGACGCCGTGGCCGAGCCGCCGACGGCCCGGCCGGGAAGCCCCGATCCGATCCGTCCCGGGTCCCGCCCGGACGACCGCCGCAGGCGACCGCACGGCCCCACACCCCGTCCCGGCTCCGCAGCTCCCCGTCACGGCGTCGGAGTGCGAGCTGCCTCCCCGTCCTCGGCGCCCTCCCCGTCCGAACCCAGCCAGTAGCCGACGGCGGCCAACGCCACCCCGAAGCCGGCGAAGGAGAGGATCCGCCACACCGGCTCCACCGACGCCATGTCCACCAGCAGCAGCTTCGCCACCGCCACCAGCACCGTCCCGAACCCCAGGTACGTGAACGCCCGGGACCGCACCCGACGGGCCGCCACCATCTCGCCGATCCCCAACGCCCCCCACACCGCCGTCACCGCCGGCTCCATCTCCAGGCCGGGCAGCCCGAGGCTCGCCGCCGCCCACACCATCACCCCCAGATGCGCCGCCCCGGCGTAGGTCCAGCGGGTCGCCGACGTCAACCGCGGCCACACCGACGGGACGGCGTCGACGGCGGCCACCGCCCACAGCACCGGCACCGCCCCGTTGAAGACGAGGGCGCTCGGGGTGGCCGGGTCGTCCAGCCCGAGCTCCAACAGCCAGGCCAGCCCGGCGGCGGCCGAGACGATGTGGCCCGCCACCTCCAGGCCGGCCAGCCGGACCCGGCGGGCGGCGAGCAGCGCCGCCACCCCCACCGCCGCCACGACGAACACCATCACCGAATCGGAGAAGGCCAGCAGCGTCGCCGCCCCCAGGAACAGCACCGCCACCACCGTGTCCGTGGTCCGGGCCGCCCGGGCCCGATGCCGGAACGCCACCGCCGTGTGCACCAGCGCCAACACCACCGCCACCGCCGCCCACATCCGCCGCAGGTCGGCGTCGGCCCACACCAGCATCGAGATGCCGAAGGCGGGGAGCGGCACCAACACCGAGGCCACCGCCGGGGCGACCACCCCCCGCAGCCGATCCCCGAACCGCCCCGCCACGGCGGCGGCGACCGGGACCAGCCACCCGGCCGCCCACACCGCCACCACCCCGAACTGGAGCTGCGCCGGCGTCGACGCCTCCGGGGTGTCGAACAGCAGCAGCACCGTGTCGCCGAACACCACCAGCGCCGCACCGGTCACGGTGGCGACCAGCGGGATCAACCAGCCCCGGCCGAGATACAGGACGACGGCGGCCGCCAACACCACCGCCACATAGGAGTAGTCGCCGCCGACCACGTCGATGCGGCCCGGCAGGAACAGCGGGGCGGCGAGGGCACCGACCAGACCCACCGCCGCCAACGTGGAGGAGCGTTCGTGGACCGCCACCCCCACCCCGACGGCGGAGACCGCCGCCAACTGGACGAGGGCCATCGTCGGATCCGTCATGTCGTAGAGACGGTGGGCGGCGAAGGCGGTCACGTACAACGCCGCCACCCCCGTCCCCTCCAGCCACACCCCGAAGACGCGACGGCGGCGAGCCACCCACAGGCCGAGGCCCACCAGACCCGCCCCGCCCACCGCCCCCAAGGCGATGCGGGCCGCCGGCCCGATCCAGCCCTGGACGACGGCGTACCGGAACAGGAACACCAGGGACAGCAGCAACAGACCCAGCCCGATCCGGAACAGCAGCCGGGCGGGGAACTCGAGGTCACGTCGCTGGTCGGTCATGGGCTCCCTGTTCGTCGACATGGGGACAGTATCGGCCGGGACCGCCCACCGAGGGGATCGGGGACCACCCTGAATCCACGGTCGGGGTGGGGTCGCCCGCCGGGGCGGTCACGACCCCCGGTCCGGCGGCGGGTCATCCTCGGTCCTGAGCCACACCACCCGCTGCGGGAAGGGGATCTCGATGCCCTCGGCGTCGAAGGCGTCCTTGATCCGCCGGCGGAGGATCCGGGCGGTCATCCACTGCTCCGACGGATCCACCTTCACCACCAGCCGGATCGAGATGCCCGACGCCCCCAGCTCCTCCACCCCCCAGATCTCCGGCTCCTCCAGGATCGTCGCCTCGGGGATCTGCTCCTCCCACACCTCGTCGGCGACCCGTTTGATCACCTCGGAGGCGTGACCGAGGTCGGTGTCGTAGGAGACCTCGATGTCGAGGACCGCCCTCGCCCACTCCTGGGACTTGTTGGCGACCCGGCGGATCTCCCCGTTGGGGATGTGCCACAGGGTGCCGTTGACGTCCCGGATCTTCGTGGTGCGCAGCTTCACCTCCTCCACCACCCCGGCGGCCTCCCCCACGTCGACGATGTCCCCCACCCCGAACTGGTCCTCCACCAGCATGAAGATGCCGGAGAGGAAGTCCCGGACGAGGCTCTGGGCTCCGAACCCGATCGCCACCCCGACGATCCCCGCCGAGGCGATGAGGGGGCCGAGATCCACCCCGAACTCGGAGAGGGCCATCATCGCCGCGATCGAGTAGATGACGAGCGACGCCGCCGAACGGAGCAGCGCCCCCAGGGTCTGGGCCCGCTGGCGGGTCCGTTCTGCCCGTTGGGCCCGGCGGGCGGCCCGGGCGGCCGTCAGGGCCTTGAGGGAGGCGAGGCGTCCCGTGGGGGGTTCGCCGGCGGAGGCCAGCTCCCGTTCCCGGGCGGCCAGCCAGCCCTTCACCGAACGTTCGATGGCGTGGCGGACCATCCGATTCACCACCCAGGCGACGAGGAGGATGAGGACGATCCTGATGAGGCGGGAGACGACGAGGGCCAGGTCGGCGGCGATCTCCGAGCCGGTGAGGTCGAAGATCCACCGGCAGAGGATGTCGGGGGATTCGCCGCACACGTCGGTCAGGTTCTGGGCGAACAGCATGACCCACGACGCTAGCGCGGCGGGGCCCCCAGCCCAGGGCTCTCCACCACCGTGGCGGTGGTCTGCAGCCCTGGGCTCGTGAGTTCGGTGGGCCGGTGGCCACCGTCGCGGTGGTCTGCAGCCCTGGGCTCGGGGCCGGCGGGGTGATCAGCGGACGCAGCGCAGGGGACCCGGCCGGTCGGCACAGCCCGTCACATATCGCTCCCGGAACCGGTCGAAGGCGATCTCGTGGGCCAGCCGGAAATCCTCGCCGTCGGTCTCGGCGAGCCGGACGATCCGCTCCATGAACACGTCCAGATCTTCGTCGAACGCGAGGCGGAACGCCGACTGCCAAGACCGCCCTCGGAGGGCGGCCAGGTAGTCGAAGTACGCCTCCGGGCCGCCCCCGGTCTCCATCAACACCGAGAACGCGGCGAGACACGACGGGTAGAGGAACCGCGGGTACTCCCGGGAGGTGCGGCGCCACTGCGACAAAGTGGTCAGGTTCAGGATCCGGGGGATGTCGGAGGGGTCGAGCCACCATTCCCATGGGAGGTCATCGGCTCCTCGCGAGAGTCTGCCCAGCTCGTCGAGTGCTCGCCGAGCGAACCACGACGCAGCACCCTCGGAGATGCACCGTGAACCCGAGCGGGTCCCGCCGATCGCGTACTGCACGATGTGGGCCGCCTCGTGGGCGGCGAGTTCGGCGAGTTGGGGCGACCGTTCCCGGTAGGACGCAGGGAAATAGACGACGGCGAACGCCCCGCGCCGAGCGTAACCGCTGAAGCTGTCGAGGCTGCGGTCGAATACCCGGACGGCGGTGGCGCGGTCGCCGAACAGGAAGACCCTTGTACGGGGAAAGCGGGTGAGCCCGTGTTCGGCGACGTACTCATCGACCACCGTCCACAATGCCTCGATCCCGCCCATCAGATCCCGGGACATGGCGGCTCGGCTCGGATGGTCGACGTAACCCAGCTCCAGGGACACCCCCTCGAGGGGATCCTCCACCTGGACTGCCGTGGCCCGAGCAGCCGTCGGAACCGGGCCGAGGATGAGGACGCCGACCAGCGTGGATACGACGACCACACGGACACCCCTGCGAGCCCCCGACACCGTGCCACGATGCAGCGCGGGATGCGGTTCCACGATCGCCCTCCCGCCGGCGATGCTACCCCGAGGCGCGGAGGCGGTGCGGGGTCGGTGCCGTCATGACGCGTCCACGAGCGCCCTCTTTCTCGTCGGCGTCCCCGGCGAGCGCGTCGCCCGATCCCTCGCCTCGTCCCGGCTCCTGGCCTTCGTCCTCGCTCCCGACCACGAGCCCGGCGACCCGGCTCCCCCGCAGACGTGAGGGGAGATCGGACCGAGGATGGGGCGTCGGGGTAGGTTCGGGGCGATGGATGCGACAGATGCGGCCCGGACCGAGCTGGCTCAGCTTCGGAGGCGGTTGAAGGAGATCGCCGGGATGATGGTGAGTGCCAGCGCCGCCGCCTCGACGGGGATGGGCGGCGGGATCGAGCCCCGCGACGTGCACCGGTTGAACGCCAAGATCCGGGCCGCCCACGGCTTCGACCGGATCGAACGCCGGATCGCCGAGCTCGAAGCCCTCCTCGAAGAATGAGCCCTGCAGCCCAGGGCTCTCGCCCACCGTGGCGGTGGTCTCGAGCCCTGGGTTCGTGAGCTCCGTGGCTCGGTGGCCACCCTGGCGGTGGTCTCGAGCCCTGGGCCGGTGACCGGGGGTAGCCTTCGGGTGTGCCGTTGCGGAGCACCGTCACCGACCCACGGTTCGTGCTCGACGACTTCGAACCCGTCTACCTGCGGACCTGGCGGGAGGGGCGGCTCGAGAAGAAGGTCGAAGCCGCCGTCGCCGAGCTGGCGGACTGCCGGATCTGTCCCCGTGACTGCGGCGTGGATCGGCTCGCCGACGAGACCGGGGTCTGCCACTCGGGCCGTCACGCCCCGGTGGCGTCCGCCTTCGCCCACTTCGGCGAGGAGGACTGCCTGCGCGGCTGGAACGGGTCGGGCACGATCTTCTTCGCCTTCTGCAACCTCCGCTGTGTCTTCTGCCAGAACTGGGACATCTCCCAGGCGCCGGCCGGGGAGGAGATGGAAGCCGCGGAGATCGCCGAGCTGATGTTGGCGCTCCAGGAACGAGGCTGTCACAACATCAACTTCGTCACCCCCGAACACGTCGCCCCCCAGGTGGTGGAGGCGATCGCCGTCGCCGTGCCCCGGGGTCTGCGGGTGCCGATCGTCTACAACACGTCCGCCTACGACGGCCTGGCGTCGCTGCGGCTCATGGACGGGCTGGTCGACATCTACATGCCCGACTTCAAGTTCTGGAATCCCGAGACCGCCCGCAGGCTCGCCCGGGCTCGGGACTACCCGGAGGTCGCCCGGGCGGCGATCGCCGAGATGCACCGTCAAGTCGGGGTGCTGCGGTTCGGACCCGACGGCCTGGCCCGGCGGGGGGTGTTGGTCCGCCATCTGGTCATGCCGGGGCTGGTGGAAGAGTCGGCGGAGATCTTCCGTTGGCTCGCCTCGGAGGTGGCGGTGGACACCTACGTGAACATCATGGGCCAGTACCGGCCCGAGCATCGGGTGCCCGACAATCCCCGGTACGTCGACATCGACCGCTGCCCCCGTCCCGACGAGATGGAGGCCGCCTACACCGCCGCCCGGGCCGCCGGTCTGTGGCGCTTCGACCGGAGACACTGACCGGCCCCGGCGATCGAACCCGGGGTTGCAGGGGGCAGACCATGCCCCTCCGAACCCTGGGTTCGGGAGGAGGGGCGAACCGCGGGTCCCGGCGGGGGACCGGTCCCCCGGCGAACCCTGGGTTGGAGCGAGGGAATCCCAGGGCGGGACCCGAGGGCGCCGGGATCAGGGTGCGCGTGGGGGTTGACGGACAGCTCCGGTTCCGGCAGATTCGGCTCATGGCGATCTCGGAGGCGGCACGAGCCGACCTGTACACTGGGCTGGCGGAAGTGCTCGGTCGCGAACGCGCGGAGACCCTCATGGCCTACCTGCCGACCGTCGACCCCGTCGACGTCGCCACCCGAGACGACATCCGGAACCTCCGGGAGACGCTCGACCGACGGATGGAGGCGTTCGAGCGGCGGATGGAGGCGTTCGAGCGGCGGATGGACTCCTTTGACCGGCGGATGGAGGCGTTCGAAGGAGCCCTCTCGAGGCTGTACCTCACCCTCGTCGCCGGGCTGTTCGTCATCGTCGCCGCCATGGCGGGGTTGACGATCGCCGCTCCCTGATCGCCGGGCCCCGGTGGGGGCCGTCCGGGTC
>JALSJV010000310.1 GCA_026989215.1 Acidimicrobiia bacterium
ACCCCGCGCGGGAAGCGGCGATGGGGGTGACGTGGTACGCGACCGGCCGCGCGGATAGAGTGCACGCCCGTGGTCAGGGTTCTCGCCGTCTGTCTCGGCAACATCTGTCGCTCCCCCGCGGCGGAAGCCGCCATCCGCGCCGCCGCCGAGGAGGCGGGCATCGACGTCGAGGTGGACTCCGCCGCCACCGGCGCCTACCACGTCGGCGAACCGCCCAACGCCCGCATGCGCCGAGCCGCCGCCGAGGTGGGGCTCCGGGTCGACGGGACCGCCCGTCAGGTGCAGCCCGAGGATTTCCATCGTTTCGACCTGATCGTGGCGATGGATCGGGACAACCTCGCCGCCCTCCGTCGCATCGCGCCGTCCGACGCCCCAGCCGAGCTGCGGCTGCTCCGGGAGTTCGACCCGGCCGCCGACGACCTCGACGTCCCCGACCCCTACTACGGCACCGATGACGACTACCGGCGGGTGCTGGCGATGATCCGCCCGGCGGCCGAAGGCCTCGTCGCCCACCTCGCCACCCGCCGGTGAGCTGGGCCACGGTCCGTCGGGAACGCCGCCCCGACGGCCGGGTGGTGGCGGTGAAGGAGACGACCTACGACGCCGCCCTCGAAGCCGACGGTCTGGCCGCGCTCCGGGAGGTGGGGGTGCCGGTCCCCGAAGTGTTGGAGGTCGCCGATCGTCGCCTGGTGATGGAATGGGTGGACGGCCCCGCCGACTGGGAGGCGGTGGGTCGGGGACTCGCCCTCGCCCACACGACCACCGCCGACGCCTTCGGCTACCACCAGGACAACGTGATCGGACCGCTGCCCCAGAGCAACCGGTGGTGTGACGACTGGGCTGCCTTCTACGTGGAGCAACGGCTCCTCCCCTTCGTCGACGAGCTCCCCGCCGACCTCACCCGACGCCTCCGGCGGGCCTGCGACGGGCCCCTCCGGGAGCTCCTGGCCGCCCACGCACCGTCACCGGGGCTCGTCCACGGCGACCTGTGGTCGGGGAACGTGGTCGCGGGCCGCAGCCTCGTCGACCCCGCGGTCTGTTTCGCCGACCCCGAGCTGGATCGGGCCTTCTCGGAGCTCTTCGGTGGCCTGCCCGCCGCCCTGTGGGCCGCCCACGACGAGGTGGCGCCTCCCGCCCCGGGATGGCGCGAGCGCATCCCCGCCCTGCAGCTCTACCACCTGCTGGTCCACGTCCGGTTGTTCGGCGGGCCGTATGTGGAGATGGTGGCGGAACGCCTCCGGCACTACGGCTGGTGAGCTCGGCGTCGACCCTCGGCGCGAACGATGCCGAACCAGAAGACGAAGGCCGAGCTGCCCGCCGCCGTCGCCGCCAGCACCACCGGCCCGGTCCGGGAGCCGGTCAGGTCGGCGACCATCCCGGCCAGGGCCGGCCCTACCGCGGCGAAGACACCGAACAGGAGGCCGGTGACGCCCATGAGGGTGCCGAGCAGATCGGCGTCGAAGAGCTCGGTCGCCACCACACCCTGGAGCGGGCTCGACGCCCCGACCCCGAATCCGACGAGGACGGCGAAGATGCCGGCGACGGCCAGACTGCCGGAGAGCGGCAGGAGGGCGGCACCGACGGCGACGGTCGCCATCGCCGCCACCAGGGTGGGGACGCTGCCGAGACGGGCGACGAGGGGGCTGAGGGGGAGGCGTCCGGTGAGTTGCAGCAGCCCCCGGGCTCCGGCGACGGCGGCGGCGGTGGCGGCGGGAAGTCCGGCGGCGACCATCACCGGAACCTGGTAGACGAGGATGATCCCGACGCCGATCCCTGCGAGGGCCTGCCCGATCCAGAACCGCCGGACGGGTGCGTGACCCCAGGCCTGCCGAACCCCGACCATCGGCGGGCGACGGACCGTGGGCCTCGCCGCCGGAGGAGCCCCCACACCGACGGCGGCGGCGAGGAAGGACACGGCGGCGATCCCCGCGAAGAGCCGCAGCGTCGGCCGCCAGCCCCAGGCGGCCTCCAGCGTGGCGGCGAGGGGGAGGAAGAGCACGCTGGCGAACGCCCCGTAGACGGTGAGGAGGGCGATCGCGGGGGTGGCCCGCTCGGGAGCCACCCGGGAGGCGGCGGCCTGGGTGACGTGGTAGAAGCCGAGGCCACCGAGGGCCGCCCCGGTGATGACCCAGCCGACGGCGAACAGCACCGGCGACCGGGCGCCGGCCGCCACCCACAGCCCCGCCCCACCCAGGATCCCCCCGAGGCCGAACACCGTCCCGCTGCCCCGGCGGTCGAGCAGGTTGCCGCCGACGATCCCGACGACGCCCGAGGCGAGGACTGCGCCCCCGAAGGCGGCGGTGAGCAGGGTCTCCGACCATCCGGTGTCGGCCCGGATGGGGTCGAGCAGCACCCCGAAGGCATAGAACCACGTCCCGTAGGCGACGATGGTGACCAGCCCGAGAAGCCCGATGGCGAGACGGGGCAGCCGAGTACCCATGACGCCACCCTAGGGACGTGCGACGACCCCTCCGCTGCTCCGCCTCGGCGTCGGACTTCTCGCCCGGTGACGCCCCCGATGAAGAAGCGGTGCGACATGAACCCAGACCTTCGCCGCACGACTCGAAGGATCCCCGGCGGTGACACCGGGTCTGCTCGGCGGGGCGCTCGAAGGGGGATGTTGTCGGCGCGCTGGGAGCGCGGCGACGGGTTCGGTGACGCCGAAACGGGAACGGAGCGATCATGGATCGCCGGGCGTGCACCCCGTCGTCGATCGCGGAACCGTCCGCCCCGCCTCACGCCCCCCCGACCCTCCCGCTCCGGCCACCGGTAATGTCACCTCCGATGGACGTCGCGTTGGTCCTGTTCGCGTTCGGTTTCGGACTGGCCGCGTCCCTCCTACGCCTCCCGCCCCTCGCCGGCTACCTGGCGGCCGGCTTCGTGCTCCACGCCATCGGGTTTCGGACCACCGACACCATCGAGGCCATCTCCGACCTCGGGATATATCTGCTCCTGTTCGGCATCGGGCTCAAGCTGAAGGCCGGGTTCCTCGCCCGCCCTGCCGTCTGGGGAACCGCCACCATCCACATGGTCGCCTTCTCCGCCCTCGTCGCAGGCGTGCTCCTCGCCGCCGGAGCGTTCGGGATCCCGCCGGCTCTCGGCCTCGACCTGGGCCAAGCCGTCATGCTCGGCTTCGTGTTCTCGTTCTCGAGCACGGTCCTCGCCATCAAACTCCTCGAGGAAAAGAACGAGGCCGGATCTCTCGCGGGACGGATCGCCGTCGGCGTGCTGATCGTCCAGGACCTCGTCGCCGTCGGGTTCCTCGCCGTCTCGGTTCGGGAGCTGCCGACGCCGTGGGCGGTGCCGATGCTCCTGCTCCTTGCGGCGCTTCGGCCGGCGTTCGGATGGCTCTCGTCACGTGTGGGGCACACGGAGCTCTTCGTCCTGCTCGGCTTCACCCTCGCCGTCGCGGTGGGTGCCGGCGGCTTCGCAGTCGTCGGTTTGAAACCCGAACTCGGCGCGCTGGTTGCCGGGGTCGCCGTGTCGACACATCCCCGTGCCGGGGAGATGGCCGATCGGATCGTCGACGTGAAGAACCTGCTCCTCGTCGGGTTCTTCCTCTCGATCGGCCTTGCGGGCGCTCCCCCTCTGGAGGCCTATCCCGTGATGGCGATGATGCTGGCGCTCATCCCTCTCAAGGGCGCGATGTTCTTCCTTCTGTTCACACGGTCCCGGTTGCGGTCCCGCACCGCGTTCCATTCGTCGTTGACACTGTCGTCATACAGCGAATTCGGCTTGATCGTGGCCGGCGCCGGCCTCGCCACCGGGTACCTCGACCAGGGTTGGGTCGCGATGATCGCCGTCACCGTCGCGGCGTCGTTCGTCGTGGTGTCCGTCGCCAACGCGGCGCGATCCCGCCTGTATCGGTCGCGCGCCGACCTGCTGACCCGTCTGGAGAGACATCCGCCTCTGGCGGACGATGCCGTCGTGGACTGTGGACACGCACGGGTCGTCATCTTCGGCATGGGACGGGTCGGGACGGGCGCGTACGACGAGGTCGTCGCGCGTCGTCGAATGCCAGCCGTCGGTGTGGACCGGAATGATCAGGTGGTTGCGTCGCACCGCCGCCACGGACGAAACGTCGTGCGTGGCGACGCCCTCGACCGGGATTTCTGGGAACGCCTCCGATTCCGGGAGGACGTCGAGCTGGTCGTGGCCGCCCTCGACAACCATTCGTCGAACCTGGAGTGTGTTCGACGGGCCCGGGAGTTCCTCCCGAGGGCCCGGATCGCCGCGATCGCCGGGTATCCGGATCAGGTCGACGAACTGATGGAAGCCGGCGTCGATGTGGCGAGGAACCTGTACGAGGAGGCCGGTCAGGCTCTCGCGGACGACGCGATCAGGATGCTCGACCATGGCCCCGCCTCGGAACCCGTCTGAACGTCTCCCGAACCCGACGGACCGACGCGCCTCCGGGGGTTCGTCGGCCCGGCGGATCCGCAGCGAGCCCGGACGAACCCGATGGGGGACGGCTCCGTCCCCGGGTCAGATCCCGACGGGGACCGGTGACGTGCCGAGACCCCAGGTCCGTCCGGGGTCGGCCGGTATGGTGCGCTCGATGGCGAACGACGCACGCCGTGGGACGTCCACGTCGCCGTTCGGGGTCGGCCGCCGGGAGAACCACGACGCCACCGCGTTCTACCAGCGGTTCCCCCCGCCGGAGATCTCCGACGACGACGAAGTGGTCCCCCCGCCCGACTTCGACGACCCCTGCTTCGTCGGGGACTCCCGGAACATGCATCAGCTCCCCGACAACTGCGTCGCCCTCGTCGTCACCTCACCGCCCTATTTCGCCGGGAAGGAGTACGAGGAGCGTCTGGGATCCGACGGCGTCCCCGCCTCCTACCTGGAGTATCTGCAGATGCTCCACGACGTGTTCGCCGAATGCGTCCGCGTGCTGGAGCCGGGGGGACGGATCGCCGTCAACGTCGCCAACCTCGGTCGGAAGCCCTACCGGAGCCTCTCCGCCGACGTCATCCGGATCCTCCAGGACGACCTACGGCTGCTCCTCCGAGGCGAGGTGATCTGGGTGAAGGCGAAGGGGGCGGCGGGGTCGGTGGCCTGGGGTTCGTACCTGTCGGCCGCCAACCCGGTCCTCCGCGACGTCACCGAGCGGATCATCATCGCCTCCAAGGGTCGCTTCGATCGGGCCCGCTCCCCCAGACGGCGGGCCGCCGAAGGCCTGCCCCACGAGACGAACACCACCGCCGACGAGTTCCTGGCGGCCACCCTCGACCTATGGGAGATCGACGCCGAGAGCGCCCGCCGGGTCAACCATCCCGCCCCCTTCCCCGTCGAGCTTCCCCAGCGACTCATCAAGCTGTACACGTACGAGGGGGACCTCGTCCTGGACCCGTTCATGGGCTCCGGCACCACCCTCGTCGCCGCCCTCGAGGAGGGGCGTCGGGCGGTGGGTTACGACCTGGAGCCCCGCTACGTCGAGATCGCCCGGGAGCGGATCCGCAGGGTGCGCAGCCGTGCCCCGTCGGTGCGGCCCGGACCGGTCGGGGAGCTCGACGTCGAGGTGGAGTCCCCCGACCCGGCCGTCGACTTCCAGGCCCGGGCGACCCACCGGGGCAAGGTCGCCCAGGACATCGCTCGCAAGGTGTTGGAGGACGCCGGGTTCACGATCGTGAAGAAGGGTTACCGACCCCGGGGGCTCGGTGTCCAGTTCAACTTCCTCGTCGACGACGCCGGGGGCCGGCAATGGTATGTGGACGTCACCGGTGCCTTCACCACCACCCGAGGGGGGTTGGTGCGCACCGACGCGGTCTGGAAGGCGCTGGGACGAGCGCTGGTGCTCCGCCAGGAGCTGGAACGGGAGGGCCTCGACGGACCTCCCCGCCTCCTGCTGCTCACCTCCCATCTGCCGAGGCCCGGCTCGGAGGGGGACAAGGCGCTCCACGCCGCCGGCCCCTCGTCGTTCTGGGACGCCATCGAGATGCTGTCCGACGACGGCCGGTCCCGCCTCTCCGCCTACGCCACCGGCACCGTCGACCGTCCCCTCCCCGGATTCTGGACCGAGACCGAGATCGAGCGGCTGTCATGAGGGGATCCCTCCTGACCGACGCCGCCGGTGTCGCGGTTCGGCCGTCAACCCTCGAGCCGATGGACCGCCTCGTCCCGTAGGTCGACCACGATCTCGGGGTGTTCCTCGGCGAGACGGCGGGCCACGGCCTCGAGCAGCGCGGTGAGCTGCTCTTCGGTGTGGTAGAGGGTGGTGGCGAACCGCAACCCGCCCTGACCGAGGGGCACGGCGGGGAAGGCCGCCGGGTTGACGTAGAAGCCGTCGGCCATCAGCCCGGCCACGACCCGCCCGACCGCCTCGTAACCGCCGATGGGCACGAACCAGATCGGGGTCGGTGTCCGGTCGGCGAGGGGGACACCGAGCCGGTCGGCTTCGGCGAGGGTGTGCTCGACGAGGCGGCGGAGGCGAGTTTGCCGCTCCTCCAATTCCGGGGACAACAGGATGTCGACGGCGGCCACCGCGGCTCCCAGCTCGGCGGGATGGAGCGGTCCGGAGAACACGAAGGTGGTGCCGATCAGACCGATCTGGGCGGCCATGTCGGCGTCCTTCATCACCACCACCGCGCCGCCCGACCCCACCGCCTTGGCGAGGGACCCGGCGATGATCATCCGGTCGTGCAGCTCGGTCCGTCCCAGCACGTACCCGCGACCGTGGCGGCCCGACCAGCCGAGTCCGTGGGCGTCGTCGAGATAGAGCCACAGGTTCGGATGCCCTTCGAGGAGCTCGACGAGATCGTCCACCGGGGCGACGTCCCCGTACATGGAGTAGACGCCGTCCGCCAGATACCACACCCGCTCGTAGACGGGGGCGTGGTCGGCGACGGCGGAGGCGACGGCGGCGACGTCGTTGTGGGGCAGCGTGACGACCGGCACGCCCATCCCCCGCAGCACCTGGGTGGTGAGGTGGACGGTGGCGTGGGCCTGGGCGTCGACGAGGACGATGTCCCGCTCGGTGACGACCGTGGGCAGGACCCCGAGGTGGCCGAGGGTGGTGGTGGTCGGGACCAACACGGGGGCTCCGAACATGGCCTCGAGACGGGTCTCGAGCCGGGAGTACAGGTCGGCGGCGTGATAGGCGCGGCTCGACGAGTAGACGGTCCCGAACCGTTCGACCGCGGCGACCGCCCCCTGCTTCAGGCGGGGATCCAGGTTGAGTCCGAGGTAGGCGGCGGTGGCGAAGTTGAGGAGCCGTCGCCCCCCGACGGTGATCGAGTCGCCCTGAAGACGTGGGTCTTCGGCCTCGAGATGGACGATCCCCGCCTCGACCCCGGCGGTGGCGATCCGCTCCACCAGTCGCAGAATCCGCTCCTGGGTGCTCGTCATGTGACTCCTTCCTCGCCACCCTTCCCGCCCCGGGAGCCGCAGACTGTAGCGGCGGGACTCCCGGGCGACCGGTATGCTTGCAGTTGCAAGCAATGGCTTCGTCCGCCCCTTCCCCCTTCCCGACGATCTCCCTGTCGCTTCCGGACGGGTCGCTGGTGCGTGCCCGGCCGGTCCGCCCCGAGGACAAGCCCCTGTTCCTCACCGGCTTCGCGCGTCTCTCCGAACGGTCCCGCTCGATGCGGTTTCAGGGCGGTGCCGAATCCCTCGACGAGAGACGACTCCGCTACCTCACCGAGGTCGACCATCGCGACCACGTCGCCTGGGGGGTGCTCGACGGGGAGGAGGCGGTAGCGGTGGGCCGATGGATCCGGCTGCCCGATCCGGCCCGGGCCGACCTGGCGGTGACCGTGGTCGACGACCATCAGGGGCGGGGGATCGGCACCACCCTCGTCCAGCTCCTGGCGCTGACCGCCCGTCACCGGGGGGTGGCGACGCTCGAGTTCGAGATGCTGGCCGAGAACCAACCGATGATCAGGGTGGTGGAACGCCTCGGCGGCACCATCTCGTTCCAGGGCCGGGAGGCGGTGGGCGTCCTCGACACCGCCGCCGTCCCCCCACCACCGGTGGTGAACGGAGATCCGCTGGCCCTGCTCGACGAGGCCGCTCACCCCTCGTCGGGTTCGAACTCCAACGCCAACGAGTTGACGCAGTAACGCAGGCCCGTCGGTGCCGGCCCGTCGTCGAAGACGTGCCCCAGATGGCCGCCGCAACCGGCGCAGAGGATCTCGGTCCGCACCATCCCGTGGGAGGTGTCGGGACGGGTGGCGATGCGGTCGTCCGCCACCGGCCGAGTGAACGACGGCCACCCCGAGCCCGAGTCGTATTTGGCGTCGGAGGTGAACAGCACCTCACCGCAGCCGGCGCACCGGTACCGGCCCGGGTCCTTCAGATTCCAGTACTCCCCGGAGAAGGGAGGTTCGGTGGCGCCTTCCCTCAGGACGGCGTGACGTCGAGGGTCGAGGGGCTTCGGGTCGTCGCTCATGGGACCACCGTATCCCATCGAGCGGCCTGCGGGTCGGTGAGGGCCTCCTGGAGGCGGTCGAGGAATGCCCGCTGGGCCGGGTTGAGCTTGGCGGCGGCCGTCTCCAGATCGAACCAGGCGACCCGGTCGATCTCGGGAAACTCCTGGACCCGCCCCGAGCGCGGCGGCCAGACCATCGTGAAGGTGCCGGGTTGCAGGGTGGCAGGATCGAAGTCCGCTTCGACCGCCCAGGCGGCGACGACCTTGCCCGATCGCTGCTCGACGAAACCGAGGTCCAGGTAGGCACCGGCCGGGAGGGCCCAGCCGGTCTCTTCGGTGAATTCGCGAAGGGCGGCGGCGAGGGGATGCTCCCCCGGTTCGAGCTCCCCTTTGATCACCGACCACGCCCCCTCGTCGCGCCGCGCCCAGAGGGGCCCTCCGGGATGGGCGATGAGGACCTCGAGCTCGGGGGTCCGACGGAAGGGGAGGATCCCGGCACTGGCGGCCATGCCGACAGGCTACGCCGACCCCGCCCTCGCACCAGCCCGGGATCCGCCGGGTCTCCCACGGCCCTCCCCCGGTCCCGCCGGGCCCCCA
>JALSJV010000311.1 GCA_026989215.1 Acidimicrobiia bacterium
GATGCCGGGGGCGCCCGGTTGGTGGACCATCGTGGAATGGGGGGTGTGTGGCGTCACGGTCAGCTCGGCGGAGGCGCCCCGTGCCAACACCGCGGGGAGGACCCGTCGGATGTGGGGAGCCCTGCGGATCGTCCAGGCGTCGCCGGCGACGAGGGCGGCGACGATGGTCATCAGCCCGGCGGCGACGACCGTCGGCAGCCAGAGCGCGGTGACGGCGGCGAGACCCAGCAGCGCGACGGCGCGAGGGGTCGGGCTCATCGAGGCACGGGGACCGAGGAGATCGCCGCCGCCACCGCCTGGTCCGGCCGGTATCGCTCCAGCTCGGCCTCGGGACGGAGGATGATCCGATGGCGCAGCACCGCCGGGGCGGCCCGACTGACGTCGTCGGGGGTGACGAAACCGCGGCCCGCCAACACGGCGATCGCCCGTCCGGCGGCGAGCAGGTGGACGGCGGCCCGAGGGCTCGCCCCGAGCTCGACGGCCGGGAGGGTTCGGGTCGCCCGCACGATCTCGGCGGTGTAGGCGACCACGTCGTCGGAGACGTGCACGTCGTTGGCGGCGGCACGGAGGGCGGCGAGGTCGTCGACGGAGAGGACCGGTTGAACGTCGGTGAGGGCGGCAGGGCTGAGGCCGTCCCGGGCGAGGCGGAGCATGGCGACCTCGTCGTCCCGGGAGGGGTAGCCGACGTCGACCTTCATGAGGAAGCGGTCGAGCTGCGCCTCCGGGAGGGGATAGGTTCCCTCGTACTCGATGGGGTTCTGGGTGGCGACGACCAGGAACGGGTCGGGAAGGGGCCGGCTCACGCCGTCGACCGAGACGTGGGCCTCTTCCATCGCCTCCAACAGGGCGGCCTGGGTCTTGGGGGGCGTCCGGTTGATCTCGTCGGCGAGGAGAACGTTCGTGAAGACCGGACCGGGACGGAAGACGAGGTCGGCGCCGCGGAGGGTCATCGTCCCGGTCAGGTCGGAGGGGAGCATGTCGGGCGTGAACTGAATCCGGGCGAAGTCGAGGGAGAGCGCCCGGGCGAAGGCCGAGGCGAGCAACGTCTTGGCCGTGCCCGGGACTCCTTCCAGGAGCACGTGGCCGCCCACGGTGACGGCGGCCATGAGGGCGTCGACGGCTGCTCGCTGTCCGACGACGACCTTGCCGATCTCCCGGAGGACGCGTTCACGGAGCTCTCTCATGTCGGGATCCTTTCGATCGTGGACGCGTGGAGCCGGGCGAGGGCTCGCTGCACGGTGAGCAGGGTCTCCTCGTCGTCGCCCACCCCCATGATCGCGGACACGCTCGGGTTGTCGAGCCGGAGGCGGCGGGCCGCTTCTTCGAGGCGGGCCGGGTCGACGTCGGCGGGGAGTCCGGCTCGGGCGGCGATGAGTCGGCGTGCCTCCGCCCGGAGGGCCGGCAGGACGCCGGCCGTCTGTCCCGAGCGGGCGAGGATCCCGGCGAGGGACCGGACGTACCGTTCCCGGCCCGGCCCGAGGTCACGGACGGTCTCCTGGGGTGGGACGAGACGGCGGCCCGCCGTGTAGAGGCCGACGAGGACGGCGAAGGCCAGCAGCGGCCAGGTTCTGCGCCAGGACGGAGGAAGGGCGGAAGCCGCCTCCGTGTAGCCATGGCGGTACTCGTCGAAGGCGACCGGACCGTCGCCGACCACCGCGGCGGCGAACCGGGCATTGCCGGGTGTGGCCAGCGCCCAGTTGGCGAAGACGGAGCCGTCGGCGACGAGGTGGACCATCCCGTCGCCGATCGAGACCGCCACGGCGACCGGTCGGGCAGAGCCCAGGAGGGGGAGAGCCGGGCCGGGGCGCTCCCACGACCCGAACCCGGCCGCGGTGACCTCCGACGGCCCGCCCGGAGGCGCACCCCAGGGTCGAAGGGTCGTCGCTCCGGCCGGATCCCATCCCGGATCGAAGCCGACCAGCTCCGCGACGAGCGCATCGTCCACGATTCCGGCTGCCACCACCGTGCCTCCCCGCTCGACGAACCGACGGAGGGCTGCCCGCTCCGTGGGGGCGAACTCGGAGAGTCCGGGCTCCACCACCACGAAGGTCCCGAGGTCGGACAGGGTGGCGTCGTCGATGGGGGTTCGGAGCCGTCGGGTCTCGACGCCTCGGCGCTCCAGCAGCTCGAACCAGGCGGCCACGCCGTCCGGTGTGGTCACGTAGGACGACCCGGCGGGACCTTCCACGACCTCGGAGCGGGTGAGGAGGCTCCCGACGACGACGGCGAGGTTGAGGGCGACGAGCCACCCCAGCACGACGACGACGGTCCGGCGGTTCACCGAACCCGCACCTCCAGCACCTCCGCCCAGTCCCGACGGGCGGCGGCGTCGTCGTCCGGACCCGCCTCGCGTCCCCCGTACACGATCTCGTCGAACTGGGCGGCCAGTCGGTCGAAGGCGGGCGACCGGAGGGCCTCGGACACCTCGTGGGTGGTGAGCCCGGGGGTGAACCGGATCAAGCCTTGCCGGTCGGCCCGCGCCAGGCCGGCGAGGAACCGCAGGCGGACCGCCTCCGCCCAGTCACCGTCGGATGCCGCCCGCCGGGCGGACGCCTCCAGCTCGTCGGGATCGACCCCGGCCTCGAGCACACGTCGCAACGACGTCTCGGTGGCGATTCGGCGGGCCCGTCGACGAGCCAGGCGGGCGGTCACCGCCGCCGCCAACCCCACGACCGCCCCGAGACCGATGCCCCCGACCAGCAGGGGCCCTCCCGGAATCGAGGCGAGCCCGTCGAGAAACCGGAGGATCCGGGTGACGGTCCGGCGCCAGAAGCGGTCCCACCACGACGGCTGGGCCAGGGAATATCGTGGCTGCTCCAGGATCTCCCGGGCCTGGCCGGGGGCTTCGTCGGCGGGTGGGACCGAGACCAGCCGCGCCAGCGTCTCCAGCCGGGCCGTCCGCTCCGTCTCCGTCGCCCCGTCGAGCGCCGCCTCCAGGTCGACGGGGGCGCCGTCGATGTGGTCGACCGCCGCCAGCTCGGTACGGGCCCCGGCATCGGTGGTGGCGGCACGGGCGAGGGCGGCGGCGGTCTCCCGGTCGATCTCCACCGCCGCGATGGGAGACGCCACGACGAGCACCACGGCGACGGCCCCCAGCACGGTCGTCGATCGCATCAGGGGCGGTCGAGACCGAAGGGGTCGTCGTCGGCGGGCGGCTCCCCCGATCGGTCCGCTTCGTCGAGCTCGGCCGCCATCAGCTCCAGGTCGTAGCCTTCGAGTCGAACCCGCAGGTCGAAGTAGGCGACGGTGACGGCGGCGGCCAGGAAGGGCACGGTGAACAGGTTGACGATCGTCTGCGCCGCCGAGGTGACCGCCAGGGCGGGCCCGAAGTCGGGGACGGTCTGGAGGGCGACCGAGGGGAGGACGGCGATGCTGACGAGCGTCCCGACGATCTGCTGCACCACGTAGACGATGAGGAACGCCAGCGCGGCCACCCCGGCCGTCGGCCAGAACCGGCGTTTCACCAGGTCGAAGGAGCGTCCCAGGGCTTGGGCGGGTCCGAGGCGTTCGACGAGGAGCGCGGGGACGACGACCCACCACGACACGTACAGCCACATCCCGGGGATCAGGTAGAAGAGGAGCCCGACCCCGATTCCCAGGGCGGAGAGGACCGAGGCGGCCAGGACGGGGCCGAACCGGGAGATGCCGAAGGTGAGGGAGTCCTGCCAGCTCGTCTCCCGGCCCTGGTAGAGGTCGGCGTAGAGGCGGATCGCCGCCGCCTGCACCAGGAGGGTTCCCAGGAGGGAGAGCAGGCCGGTGACGATTCCGAGGGCCACCAGTCTGCCCAGGGGGGCGAAGACGACGGTGGGGTCGGCGGGCTCGGTGAGGGCGGCCTCGAGGAAGGAGAAGTCGGTCCCCATCCTGGCGTTGAGGACCAGTTGCAGGATCCCGATGGGGATGAGGACCACCGCCGACAAGGGGAGGAGCTTGCGGAGATTGGCCGTGAACAGCTTGAAGGAGGCGTCGAGGGTTTCGCCGATGGTGAGGGGGCGGAGCTCGATTCGGTCCATGGGCCGGAACGGTACCCGGCGCAGCGATCGGTCGCCGGTTTGTCGTGGCGGCGTGTCTCCCCCATGCTGGTGGGATGCCGGAGCTGGTGGAGGTCGAGACGGTCCGACGGGCGTTGTCCCCGCTGCTCACCGGAGCGACGGTCGTCGACGCCGTGGTGCTGCATCCCCGGACGGCCCGCCGGAACGAGCGACCCGAGGACGTCGTCGACCGGCTTCGGGGACGACGGGTGCAGACGGTGGGGCGACACGGGAAGTTCCTCGCCATGCCCGTGGACGGGGACCTGCTGTGGGTGATCCACCTCGGCATGTCGGGTCGGATCGTCGTCGCCGATCCCTCCGACCCGCTCGAGGTCCATACCCGGTTTCGTGCCTGCACCGACCGGGGCGACGACATTCGGCTCGTCGATCCCCGGACCTTCGGCTTCGTGGCCGTGTTCACCCCCGAGGAGGCGGCCGTCTCCAGCCTCCCGAACCTGGGTCCCGACGCCCTCGAGGAGCTCCCCTCGACCCGGCGGCTCGCCGAACGGCTGGCGAACCGTCGAGCCCCCATCAAGGCGCTCCTCCTCGACCAACGGATCCTCGCAGGCCTGGGCAACATCTACGCCGACGAGGTGCTCCACCGGGCACGGATCGATCCCGTCCGCCCCGGCGGCGACCTCGACCTGGAGGAGGTCGGGAGGCTCCGTCGGGCGATCAGGCCGGTGCTGGAAGCGGGGCTCCGCCACGGCGGCACCAGCCTCGACGACCTCGCCTATCTCCTCCCGGACGGGCGAGCGGGAGATTTCCTGCGGCGACTGCGGGTCTACGGGAGAGAAGATCAGCCGTGTCGCCGGTGCGGCACACCCATCATCCGGCGGATCGTCGCCGGGCGATCGACCTACTCTTGCCCGTCGTGCCAGCGATGAAGGACCGATGAAGGCGATCCACGCCCGGGTACGGGGGCTCGTGCAAGGGGTGTTCTTCCGGCAGAACTGCCGGAGAGAAGCGCTCGCCCTGGGCCTGTCCGGGTGGGTCCGGAACGATCGGGACGGCACCGTCGAGGTGTTCGCCCAGGGCGACGACGAGGCCGTCGACCGTCTCGTCGAGTGGCTCTGGCATGGGCCTCCGACGGCCCGGGTGACCGGGGTGGAGAGCGAGGCGGTGCCCCCCGACCCGCAGGTGACCGGATTCGTGATCCGCCGATGAGACCCGTCGCACCGGAACCGGCTGGTAGCCTGCGAACCCTGAATCACACCGGTGTCATTCGATGTATCTGAAGTCGCTCAAGCTCGTCGGGTTCAAATCCTTCGCCGACCGGACGCGGATGGAGTTCCGACCCGGCGTGACGGTGATCGTCGGACCGAACGGCTCGGGCAAGTCGAACATCGTCGACGCCGTCGCCTGGGTGATGGGCACCCAGTCCACCCGTGCCCTCCGAACCGGCAAGATGGAGGATGTCATCTTCGCCGGGACCGCCACCCGACCAGCCCTCGGCCGGGCCGAGGTGACCATCACCTTCGACAACGCCGACGGCGGCCTCCCCCTCGACCTGGCCGAGGTGAGCATCACCCGACGCCTCTATCGGGACGGTTCGAGCGACTACGAGATCAACGGCGTCTCCTGCCGGCTCCTCGACATCCAGGAGCTCCTCTCGGACTCCGGGGTGGGACGCCAACAGCACGTCATCGTGGGGCAGGGACAGATCGACTCGGTACTCAACGCCGGACCCGAACAGCATCGGGCGGTGATCGAGGAGGCGGCGGGCATCCTCAAGCACAAGGTCCGACGCCAGCGGGCAGAACGCCGACTGGAGCGGACCGACGCCGACGTGCTCCGACTGCACGACCTGCTGGGGGAGCTGAAGCGGCAGATGCGCCCCCTCAAACGGCAGGCGGAGGCGGCGTCCCGCCACGACGAGGTCGCCGGCCTGGTGCGGGCCCTCCGCCTCTACGTGGGGGGACGCTCCCTGGCACGGATCGACCGGCGCCTCGCCGAGCTCGCCGACGAGAACCGACGCCTGGCCGAGGTCGAGGCGGCCAAGGAGGCGGAAACCGCCGAGCTCGAGGCCGCCGTCGCCATCCTCGAAGGTGAGGCGGGCGAGACCGGCCGGGCCCTCGACCGGGATACGGCGGCTGCGGCCCGTCTCGAGACCACCATCGAGCGGCTCCGACGGATCGTCTCCGTCGCCCACGAACGGCGCCGATCCCTCCTCGCCCGGATCGAAGGGTTCGATGAACGCCGGCGCGACCTCGAGGAGGAACGGGACCACCTCCGACGAGAGCTCGGCGACGCCCGCACCGAGGAGGTGGAGACCCGGCGTCGGGCCGGCGAGGCAGAAGCCGCCTTCCGGGCGCTGGAGGACGAGGAGCGCTCCCTCGCCGAGCAGGAGGGGCTCTCCACCGAAGGGGCCCTGGCGATCGTCCGAGGCGACCTCCGGTCACTGGAGGAGAGCGATCGGCGTGACGGGCGGGAGCTCGAATCGGTGGAGCATCGCATCGAGGTGCTCGCCGCCAGGATCGCGTCCGGCCGTACCCAGGCCGACGAGGTCCGCCGAGAGATCGCCGAGACCGACCGCCAGGCCGTCGCGGCGCAGGAGGCCTTCGACCACGCCCAGCGGACCCGTCGAACCCTGCAGGGCTCGTGGGAGGCGGCCGAGGAGGCGTGCCGACGGGCGGAGACCGTGGTGGCGGCGGCACGGGCGAAGCTGGAGGCGCTGGAAGAGGCGGCGGATCGGCCCTTCGACGAGGAGGCACGGGCGATCGCCGAGCGCGCCGCCGGCACCAGGGGGCCGCTGGTGGGACTGCTCGACGTCCCTCCCGAGCTCGCCGCCGCGGTGGACGCCGCGCTCGGGCCGTGGGCACACGCCCTCGCCTTCGGCGACCTGGCCGCCCTGGACGCCGCCGTGGGCGCCGTGAAGCATCGCGGGATCGGGGGTGTCTCGCTCGTGGGTCCGGGAGCGGACGGTACCTGTCCGGCGCGGGAGGCGGCCGCCGAGCTCGGGGTGGAGGCGCTCTGCGACCTGTTGGGTCCCGGCGCCGATCGGGAGCTGGCCGTCCGCCTTCTCGGGGACGTCGTCCTCGTCGAAGGATGGACCGCCGCCCGTCGCATCGTCGCCGGTCGGCCCGACCTTCGAGCGGTCACACCGGAGGGTGATCTCGTCACGGCGGAGGGCGTCGTGATCGCCCATCCCGACGGCGCCACGCCGGCGATGGTGGAGGCGGCGGCGGCGGCCGTCGAGGAGGCCGAACGTGAACTGGCCCGGTCTCAGAGCCTCCTCGTCTCCCGGCGGCGCGAGTTCGACGACGCCCGGGCCCGCGAACGGGAGGCGTTGGAGCGGCTCGAATCCCTCGAGGCGCGGCTCTCCGGCAGCGCCGAGACGTTGGCCCGTCTGGAACGCACCATCGAGGCGGCCCAGGAGGAGATGGACCGCCTCACCGAACGGCGTGCGGCCCTCGTCACCGCCCGGGCTCGACGCACCGAACAGCTCGAACGTCTGCGGGAGCGTCTCGACGCCCTGGAAGGCGAGGAGGCGGAGCGGCAGCGGGCGTGGGAGGAGCTGGCGGAGCGTCGCCGTCAGGTGGCCGCCGCACGCGAAGACGCACGAGCCGCCTGGCAGGAGGCGGCGGCGACGGCTCGGGCGGCCGGGGAACGGGTGCGGTTGCTGGAGACGCGGTTGGCGGCGGTGGTCGACGCCCTGACCAGGGAGGAGGCCGTCGACGTGGACCCCGAACACCCCGCCCGCCTCGAGATGGTGGAGGCACTCGGCCGGAAGCTGCTGGGTGTCGCCGCCGACCGACTGGCGGCACTGCGGAGACGTCAGGCGGTGCTGCGGGAACGGCTCGGGGAGACGGCGGAGCGCCTGGACCGGACACGGGCCCGCCGAGACGAAGCCCACCGGCTCCTCGTCGACGCCCGGGAGCGCCGGGGCGCGGTGGCGATGGAATCGACCGAGCTGGCGGTGCGTCGGGAGGCGGTGGCGGAGGGGCTACGGCGGGATGCCGACGCCTCCGAGGAGGAGGCGCTGACCGCGGAGCTCCCCGAAGGCATCGACCGCGACGCCGACCTCGAGGCGCTCCTGGAGGCGAAGACCGCAGAGCTCCGCCGGATGGGGCCGGTGAACCCCCTCGCCGCCGAGGAATATCGGGCGCTGGAGGAGCGGCACGGGTTCCTGAGCGCCCAGCTCGACGACCTGGAACGCTCCCGGGATGAGCTGCGACAGGTGATCCGGGCGCTCGACGAGGAGATCCAGACCCGGTTCGTGGAGGCCTTCGAGGAGGTGGCGGCCGCCTACGAGCGGCATTTCACCGTGCTCTTCCCCGGTGGGAAGGGGCGGCTCCGGCTCACCGATCCCGAAGATCCGCTGTCCTCCGGTGTCGAGATCGAGGCCCAGCCCCTCGGCAAGCGGGTGGGGCGGTTGACGCTGCTGTCGGGTGGCGAGCGGTCGCTGGCCGCCCTGGCGTTCCTGTTCGCCGTCTTCACCGCGCGGCCCAGCCCCTTCTACATCCTCGACGAGGTGGAGGCGGCGCTCGACGACGCCAACCTGCGCCGGTTTCTCCGCCTCCTCGACCAGTTCCGTGGTGAAGCCCAGCTCATCGTCGTCACCCACCAGCAGCAGACCATGGAGGCGGCGGACGTCCTGTACGGCGTGACGATGGAGCCGGGGGGCTCGTCCAGGGTGGTGGCGAAGCCGATGGTGCGGGAGCCGGTATCCTCCTGAGCGCACCCATGTCTGCGACCACCATCGTCCTGGTAGCGCTCGGCGCGCTCGTCGTGGTCGGCCTGGTGATGTTCGTGATACGGCGTCGCCGCCCCTCCGCCGAGGTCCCCGTATCCCGCGACGTCGCCCGTCCTCCCGACCGGTCACGTCGAGCCTTCGGCGATGCCCTCAGGGCCGTGTTCGGCGCATCGAGGATCGACGGGGGATTCTGGGACGGACTGGAGGAGGCGCTCCTCGGCGCCGACGTCGGCGTCGCGGCCA
>JALSJV010000312.1 GCA_026989215.1 Acidimicrobiia bacterium
CCTCGACTTCCTCCGGTTCGGGAACGGGGACGCCACCATCGGGGCGTTCACCTGGAACCAGGTGAGCGGACTCGCCGCCGCCGTCGGGGGCGCGGCGCTGTTCTGGTGGTTCGGCCGCACCCAGCCCGAGGTCTCCGAAGAACAGGACCGGGCGCTCGGAGCCGAGCCGGTCTCCGTCGAGTCCCTTGCGGGCGACGCCGAGAGCCTCTAGGCTGCTTCGGCACATGCACCAGACCCGCTTCTTCGCGTATTTCGCCTTTACCGGGCTTCGGCCCGGGTCGGCGTGACGCGCTGAAGCACCGCAGCACCACCACCGACCCGGAGCCGGAGCTCCGGGTCGTGACGTGTGTCCCGGAGCTCCGCTCGGTCCTCACAGACAGGAGCCGAGATGGAGAGAAGAGCGACCAAGGTCCATGGAGACGGGAGAACCGTCGTCGAAGTGGGTGACGTCCGGTTCGGACACGACCCCTTCCCGGTGATCGCCGGGCCCTGCGCCGTCGAATCGGAAGAGCAGATCAGCCGGGTCGCCGAGGCGGTGGCGACGGCGGGCGCCGCGGTCCTCCGCGGGGGAGCCTTCAAGGTGGGGAGCTCCCCCTACTCCTTCCGTGGTCTCGGCGACGAGGCGGTGATGATGTTGGTGAGGGCGGGGCACCGTGTCGGGCTTCCCACCGTCACCCAGGTGCTCGAACCACGCGATGTGGCCCCGGTGGCCGACCGGGTCGACATGATCGAGATCCACTCCGGATCGATGCAGAACTTCGAGCTCCTCCGCGAAGCGGGCCGCGCCGGAAAACCGGTCCTCCTCCGGCGCGGCCCGTCCGCAACCATCGACGAGTGGTTGTGGGCCGCCGAGTACCTGCTCGCCGAGGGGAACGACCAGGTCATCCTCGTCGAGCGGGGGATCAGAACCTTCGGGTCGGCGACGAACGACATGCTCGACATCTCCTCGGTGCCGACGCTGCGAGAGCTCTCCCACCTCCCGGTGTTGGTCGACCCGAGCCATGCCTCCGGCGGGGCCTCCAAGGTGCCGCCCCTGGCCTTGGCGGCGCAGGGGGTGGGGGCCGATGGGCTCATCGTCGAGGTGCATCCCGACCCGGATCGGGCTCGCAGCGAAGGACCTCGCCAGCTCGACCCGTCCCAGTTCGACGAGCTGATGGCCACCCTCGGTGTGAACCACATGCGGGCGCACATCGACATGGTGGACCGGGAGATCGTTCGTCTGCTGGGTCGTCGCCAGGAGCTGGCACTGGAGATCGGGAGGCTCAAGGCCGAGCGGGGCCTCCCCGTGCACGACCCGGTGCGGGAGCGAGAGCTGTTGGACATCATCCGGGAGGAGGCCGAACGGCACGGGATTCGTCCGGATCATGTCGAACAGCTCTTCGTGGCCGTCCTCGCGGAATCACGCCGCCTCCAGGAGGAGATGCGGGCCGGTGAGCGCGCCCGCGGATCGTGATCCTCGCCGCCGGCGGGTGGTCTCGCGGCGCAGGTGCCGGTTCGGCCGGGTGGCCACCGAGCGGGGTCAGCGGGCGTTCACCTCGTCCCGCCAGGCCAGCCACTCCGCCACCGGCCCCAGGTCGTAGTCGGGGCCGTTGAGACCGAGGGTGAACTGGGAGGCGCCTGCCGCCCGGTAGGCGTCGGCGAGGTCGACCCGGGCGGGGTCGACGCCGACGGAGCGCTCGATCGCCGCCGGGTCCGTCCCCTCCACCTCGCACCATTCGTCGAGGACGCGGGAACGCTCGGACCACTCCTCGGGGGTGCCGAATCCGTGCCACACGTCGGCGTGGCGTGCCGTCAGCCGGAGGGTGCGTCGCTTGCCTCCGCCACCGACCAGGATCGGGATCTTCCGGAGCGGCGCCGGGTTCAGTCGCGCCAGGCGACGCTCGATCCGGGGGAGGGCGGATTCCAGGGCGTCGAGCCGCTGCCCGGGGGTGCCGAATTCGTACCCGTACTCGTCGTAGTCCCGCTGGAACCACCCGGCTCCGATCCCGAGGATGAGACGACCGCCCGAGATGTGATCCACCGTCCGTGCCATGTCGGCCAGCAGATCCGGATTCCGATACGAGTTGCAGGTGACGAGGGGGCCGATCTCGATCCGTTCGGTCACCTCCGCCCACGAGGCGAGCATCGTCCAGCACTCGAAGTGCTTTCCGTCGGCGTCCCCGTAGAGCGGAAAGAAGTGATCCCAGTTGTAGGCGATGTCCACGCCCAACTCCTCGGCTCGGACGACGGCCCGGCGGAGATCGTCGTACTCGGCGTGCTGGGGATGGAACTGGACGGCGATGCGAACCGGATGGCTCATGGGGCTCCTCTCGATTGCGAACGGCGTACCGATTCGTGGGGGCATGCCGCACCCGGACATGACGGTACTCTCCACCTCAGACGGGGAGAGAGGCAGGAGATCATGGCAGGGTCGAGACGATGGACGATGCCGATGATCGTCGCCCTCGGGATCGTCGTGGCGGCCTGTGGCGGTGGGGTGGGGGCGACCACGACCGAAGCTCCACCGACGACGTCCACGACCAGGTCCCCCACCTCCACCCTTCCGTCGTTGGCGGTGCAGGGGCTGGAGGAGGCGGAGGATGCGGTGGTCAGGATCGTCGCCGAGGGATCCTTCGTGGATCCCGGCTTCGGGCTCCAGCTCAACGTCGCCGGCAGCGGCTCGGGGTTCATCATCGACGAGTCGGGCCTGGCGGTGACGAACAACCACGTGGTCACCGGTGCCGCCCTGTTGCAGGTGTACGTGGGAGGCTCCGACGAGCCGCTCAACGCCAGGGTGTTGGGGGCGTCGGAATGCTCCGACCTGGCGTTGCTCGACATCGAAGGCGACGGCTACCGGTATCTCCAGTGGCATGAAGGGGACCTCTCGGTGGGGACCGACGCCTTCGCGGCCGGATATCCGCTGGGCGACCCCGAGTTCACCCTCACCCGCGGGATCGTCTCCAAGGCGCGGGCCGACGGCGAGAGCTCGTGGGCGTCGGTCGACTACGTGATCGAGCACGACGCCACCATCAACCCGGGAAACTCCGGAGGTCCCCTCCTCGACGGCGACGGCCGGGTGATGGCCGTCAACTATGCGGGGATCGGGGAGACCAACCAGTACTTCGCGATCGCCCGAGACGAAGTCCTGGCGTTCGTCGACGCGGTGCAGTCGGGCGGGGATCTCGACACCCTCGGGATCAACGGTGAGGCGGTCGTCGACGAAGAGCAGGACATCAGCGGGATCTGGGTGGCGAGCGTGGAGAGCGGGTCACCGGCCGACGAGGTCGGGGTGCAGCCCGGCGACATCGTCACCCGGCTGGAAGGGCTGGTGCTCGCCACCGACGGCACCATGGCCGACTACTGCGACATCCTGCGGTCGAACGGCCCGGACGACGTCTTGGCGATCGAGGTGCTGCGGTTCGAGACCGGTGAAGTCCTGGAGGGCCGGATCAACGGGAGTCCCCTCGAGCCTTCCTTCTCGTTCCGTGAGGAGCTGGGTGGAGAGGTCGCGGACGCCGGGAGCGAAGGCGAATACACCGAGTATGTGACGGTGACCGACGACTCCGGCGTCATCCAGGTGGACGTCCCGGCGGCGTGGAGCGACGTGGACGGACGCCCCTACGAGGGGATCGGTCCGAGCGTCGCCGCCTCCCCGAGCGTCGCCGCCTTCTACGACGGCTACGACGTCCCCGGGGTCGAGGTGACCGCCACCCGGGAGTTCGGGCCCGGCGACATCGACGAGCTCCTGAACGACCTCACCGACGCAGCGGCGTGCGCCCTCGTGGAGGGCCCCTTCGACTACGCCGACCCCCTGTACGAGGGCCGGTACATGGTGCTGGAAGATTGCGGCGGCACCGGTGCCGCCCTCCTCTACGTGGCGGCGTCGCCGGCCTCCGGCGACTACGTCGTCGTCGTGGTCGTACAGGTGGTCACCGACGCCGACCTGGCGGCGTTGGACCGGATCTTGGAGAGTTTCCTGGTCACGGGTGATTTCTAGCCAGGGGATCGCTCACAGGCCGGTGAGGGTGTCCTCCACCAGGAGGTCGAGCCCGCCGCCGACATCCCCGAGGTGATGTGCAGAGTGCTTCGCCGCCAGGTTCCACCCCGATGTCGGGATGGATGAGGAGCCGGTGTTCTGCCCGTCCGAGTCAGAAGAGTCGCTCCTGCGCCGATGGGCCGAGCAGGTAGCCCGCGCAGAGGGATTGAAGGCACAGGAGGGGCGGCGCCCCGGCACGGCTCCCGGGCGTCGGGCGCGGTATCGAACCACGCCTCGACCCCGCATTCGAGCCAACGGACGAACCCGAGGGGCTGCGTGGTCAGCTCATGGAACGAGGTTTCGCCATCGTCGCGGCTCGGTCGAGCCTTCATGAGAGCACCAACTCGCAGAACCGCTCGACGGCGACGACGGCGTCGGCGATGGCCGTAGCCCGGTCGAAGTCAGGATGGTCGAGGAGAAGCTGGTCGGCATACGCGTTCGGTCCTTGTGCTGTGGGGGCGGCGAAGTTGGCTCCCAGGTCTTCGATGGCGGTGCGGATGGAACCGGTGAGTTCGCCTCCGAATCGACCGAGAACCATCGCTGCTGCCTGCTCCGGACCTCCAGCATCGTTGTGACATAGCACGAACGCGATGTCGTACCAGTCCTTCGGCTTCCGGCGCGAGTAGGCGGCGGCGATCTTGGCCAGGAGGAACCCGGCCAGCCCCGCAACGTTCACGTCGACGGTGTGGACCACTCCCCCGATCGTGCTGCTCACCTGGCGAACTTCGACGTCTCTGGCGGCATGACCGGTCCCTCGCAGGTTCGCTGCTCCCAGATCCTCACACTCGTCGAAGGTGACGGTGGCGCCCTCCGGGTGATCGTCGAGGTCGGCCAGCAGCTCGAACCGGACCACCACGCGGGCTCCCGGGCCTTCGGCGGTCCACCTCCAGGCCCGCTTGGCATCGGGCTCGAACTCGGCGTTGCGTAAGGCCGTCTCCAATCGGGCGGTGTGAACGGAGCCGGCGGCGATCTCGAGGTTCACCTGCACGTCGACGTCCGTCGTACCGGCGTGGTGGTAGGGACTGGCCGAGCACAGCAGCTCGGGGACGAGGCCGCCGAGGACGACGAACTCGGGACGTCCGCCATCGTGATGAACGACGCGGACCAAGGCGGCCTCTGCCGCGGCGCGGGCGACCCGAGTTCGAGACGGGTTATCGGCCACCGACAACCTCCTTCACCTGTTCGGCAGCTTCCTCGCCCCGCACTCCGGACCGGCGGAGGTCGGCGACCAGCCGTGGCCACGGCGCCACTCTCAGCCCGTCGACGACCGTGGCCAACTTGAGAGTGGTTTCGGTCGGCACGGGTGCCAGAACGAGGCGTCCGCCTTCGATCGGACGGAGCCCTGCCGTCGACGCCGCCAGCTCCAGCTCGGCGACGGTCGACGCGGACACATAGACATTCGCGGTCTCAACGGACGTGACGAGCGGGGCCACCACCGCGGCAGCGACCAGGCCGGTGGCCACCCAGGCAATACCTGCACGGTCCCAACGGGCACCGAGCTCGATGAGACCCTCCACCGGGTCCCGCCAGGTCACACCAACGGGGAGTGGGAGCGATGACTCCAGGTCGTGTGCCGCGGCGACGTAGGCGTCAAGCAGAGCGTCACGGTCGGCGATCCTCCTCCCCGATCGAGGCCCTCTCGCCGTGTCGGCCTCCAGGAGCTGCATGTCCGTGAGCGCACGCAGCGCCTTGGTGCATGCCCCGACCGAGAGCCCGGTGGCTTCGTGTGTTGCAGCGACGGTCGGCTTGACCCCGGCCAGGACCGCCTCTGCCACGCCGAGTACGGCAGGAGTCCAGGTACTGGTGGCCTTCTTCGTGGTGCGGATTCCTCCGGTTCTCGACACGACCAGAAAGTCGGTGTCGATCTCCGCAGCCCCCGTCGTCTCCACCCAACCGATGCCCGCTTCGGTGAGGGCTCGTCGTGAGGCTGGGGACACCCGATAGCCGACGATGATGTCGGGACGGTCCGACCTCGCAAGGATCCTCTCGACGGCACTGAGCCAGGCGTGACCGACCCACTCGACCTTCAGCACCCTGTCTCGGATGCCGGCTTCGAACTCGCTCCCACGGGCATCAGGACGTGCTCGAAGCTCGAGATCGACCGAATCCGGGAGAACAACCCGGAGTGCTGCCTCCACGCGGCGCCCCATGTCCGATGACACGACGGTCATTGATACCTCACATGATTACAATACCTCACGCGATCGTGAGGTATCAAAAATACTTGAGGTATATGTGGAGGTGAGTCGGACCTGTGCCACTTGAATCCGAGACCAGGTGGGCAGACCGCCGAGCTGTTGGGTCGCTGTTTCGAACGGATGCTTGAGGGCTCGGCCGACACCGAATCCTCTCGGTTCGGGTTGCGGCGTGGCCCACGAACCGGGACGTGGAACGATTGTTGGGAGCTCGAAGCTTTCGGCAACGGGGTTCCTTTGGGCCGGTGGAGGGGCACTCTTCGAGGGCGCTCACAGGTCGGTGAGGGTGTCCTCCACCAGGAGGTCGACGACGGAACGCAGCGCGTCGTCGGGATCGACGCCATCGGCGAGCAGTCGCTCGTAGAGCTGGACCTGACGCTCCGCCGACGTCCCGATCCGGACGATGTCGGTGACGCGACGGACCTCGTCGAGGCATCCGAGCTCGGCGGCATCCTCGGAGACCATCTCGACCAGCTCGCTCATGAGCTCGGGGAAGGGGACGAGTTCGCCCTTCCCGAAGTCCATGAGCGAACCCCGGCAGCCGTAGCGTTGAGCACGCCAGACGTTCTCGTTGATGAGGAAGTTGGCGTAGGTACGCCACCGCTGGTTCTCGAGGCGGCGCCGGTAGAGCATGTGGAGGACCGAGACGTACAGGGATGCGACGCTGATGGCGTCGGAGAGCCGGGTGCAGACGTCGGCGATCCGCATCTCCAGGGTGGGGTAGCGTGCGGAGGGCCGAACGTCCCACCAGATCTTGGTGCCGTCTTCGATGATTCCGGCATCCACCAGGACCCGGACGTGACGCTCGTACTCGCCCCACGAGGTGAAATGCTCCGGCAGTCCCGTGCGGGGCAGGGACCGGAAGACGCTCATCCGGTAGCTCTTGAGGCCGGTGTTCCGGCCTCCCCAGAACGGTGAGGAGGTGGTGAGGGCGAGGAGGTGGGGCAGGAAGTAGCTGACCTGGTCCATCAGGTCGATCCGCAGGTCCGGGTCTTCGATCCCCACGTGGACGTGCATCCCGCAGATCACGAGCCGGTGGGCGACGGCTCCGAGATCCTGGGCGAGGGCCTGATACCGCTCCTTGGGGGTCGGCATCTGCTCCCACCACAGGGCCGTCGGGTGGGTCGACGAGGCGATGATCGCCGCCCCGTACCGTTCCGCCACCTCGCAGACGGCCCGGCGGGTGTCGGCCAGATCTTCGGCGAGGTGCTGGATCTCGGAGTGGGGGTGGGTGCCGATCTCGATCTGGGCCCGGAGGAATTCGGGGCTGACGCGGCCCTGGAGGCGCCGGCTGCATTCCTCCAGCATGCCGGAGGGAGGATCGGAGACGAGTTCCCGGGTGCGGCGGTCGACGATCAGGTATTCCTCTTCGATCCCGATCGTGAACGTCGGCTTCGGGATCGCCATGACTCGCTCCTCGTCTCGACCGAGTCATCGTATCGGGCGGTCCGAGTCCCGGCCCGGATTCTCCACCAGCCCGTTTTGGCACCGGGATCGCGCGCTATGCGCGATATTCAGGTGCCAAAACGGGTGTGGAGGTGGGGCTGGTCGGTTTTGGCACCGGGATCGCGCGTCATGCGCGACATTCAGGTGCCAAAAGCGGAGAGGGTGGTGCGGCGGGCCTCTTCGGCGGCATCGCGGACCCAGCAACCGTCGAGGTGGTCGTTCACGAGTCCCATCGCCTGCATGAACGCGTAGACGGTGGTGGGGCCGACGAAGGTCCATCCCCGCCGTTTCAGGTCCTTGGCGAGGGCCGTCGAGGTCGGGGTGGTCGCCGGAAGCTCGTCGGGCGGTGGCGAATCCGACTCCGCCCACGACCAGAAGTACCGAGCCAGCGACCCCCACTCGCTCGCCAGGTCGAGGGCCCGCCGGGCGTTGTTGATCGTCGAGCGGATCTTCCCCTCGTGGCGGACGATGCCCGCGTCGCCGAGGAGACGGGCGACGTCGCCATCGTCGAAACGGGCCACGATCTCGGGATCGAACTCGCAGAACAGCTCCCTGAACCGTTCCCGTTTGCGGAGGATCGTCAGCCAGGAGAGACCCGCCTGGAATCCCTCCAGGCAGATCTTCTCGAAGAGGCGGCGGTCGTCGGTGACGGGGAAGCCCCACTCGGTGTCGTGGTAGGCCGCGTAGTCGGGGGGATCGGCGCCCCACCAGCAGCGGTTCCGACCGTCGCCTCCCCGTACGATTCGCATCGCCGCCGACGCTACCCGTCCGCTGAAGATTCGGTGAACTCCCCACCGATCGGAACGGTTTCCCGGGAGATGTCCGTACAGTGCTACGGCATGAGAGATCGAGTCGCCGGTGCCGTGGGTGCGCTCGCCGCCTTGGCGGCGGCGGAGCTCGTCGCCGGACTCGTCGCCGGGGTGCCGTCCCTCGTCGAGGCCGTCGGCGGTTGGGTCATCGACGTGGTACCCCCGGCCATCAAAGATCTGGCGATCCGGATCTTCGGCACCGCCGACAAACCGGCGCTGCTGGCGGGGATCATCGTGGTCGCCGCCCTCCTCGGCGGTCTCGTCGTCGGTCCCGTGGCCCGACGCAGCCGAGGCGCGGCGGCACTCGTCTTCGGGCTGTTTGGGGTGGCGGGTGCTCT
>JALSJV010000313.1 GCA_026989215.1 Acidimicrobiia bacterium
CTGCCCCCATGACGCTCTCGCTGCCCGAACCCGTCGTCGATCCCTCCGCCTACGTCGCCCCCGACGCCGTCATTCGGGGAAGGGTCACCGTGGGGGCGCGGGCCGTGATCATGTTCGGGGTGGTGATGCGCGCCGAGTTCGACCGGATCGTCGTCGGGACCGAGACCAACCTCCAGGACCACGTCGTCGTCCACTGCGACGAGGGGATCCCCTGCCTGATCGGTGACCGGGTGACCGTCGGTCACGCCGCCGTCGTGCACGGGGCGACGGTCGGCGACGACTGCCTCGTCGGGATCGGAGCCCGGGTGCTGAACCGGGCGACGGTGGGGGAGGGGGCCTGGGTGGCGGCCGGGGCGGTGGTCCCGGAGGGTCGGGAGATCCCGCCCTGGACCCTCGCCGTCGGGATCCCCGCCAGGCCGATCCGTGAGCTCACCTCCGAGGAGATCGAGCGGCAGCGCCAGGGGGTGCGGGACTATCAGGAGCTGGCGGCGGCGTACCGGGCCGCCTGGTGAAGGCCGGTAGCCTGACGTCCATGGCGATCGTCCCCGTCCTGTTGAGCGGCGGCTCCGGCACCCGTCTGTGGCCCCTGTCCCGGGCGACCGCTCCGAAACAGCTCCAGCGGCTCCTCGGTGACGAGACCATGGTGCAGGCCACGATTCGTCGGATCCGGCCGCTCGCCGAGGCCTCGCCGCCGGTGGTCGTCTGCAACCACGCCCACGTGGAGCCGATCCTCGACCAGCTCGCCGAGATCGACGTCGAACCCGCCCTCGTACTCGCCGAGCCGGAGGGTCGCAACACGGCTCCGGCGGTGGTCGCCGCGGCGCTGGTGACGGACCCCGACGACGTCCTGGTGGTGCTCCCCGCCGACCATGCGATCCGCGACGCCGACGGGTTCCGACAGGCGGTGACGGAGGCGGTCGCCGCCGCCGCCGACGGCTCGCTCGTCACCTTCGGGATCCGGCCCACCCGACCCGAGACCGGGTACGGGTACATCCGGGTGGCCGGACCCGTCGGCGACGGTGTCGTCCCGGTGGAGGCGTTCGTGGAGAAACCCGACGCCGAGACCGCCGCGTCGTACCTCGCCTCCGGACGCTACCTGTGGAACAGCGGCATGTTCGTGTTTCGATCCGACGCAGTTCTGGGGGAGGCCCGCCGCCACGTGCCCGAGGTGGTGACCGCGGTCGAGGCGAGTCTCGGTTCGTTGCAACGGCCCGTCACCCGGCTCGGGCCCGGGTTCGGGGAGGCACCGTCGATCTCGATCGACTACGCGGTCATGGAACGGACCGACCGCGCCAAGGTGGTGCCCCTCGACGTCGGATGGAGCGACGTCGGGTCGTGGAACGCCCTGTGGGAGATCGAGGTCCGGGACGAGGATGGCAACGTGGGGCGGGGCGACGTCGTCCTCGAAGGGGTCGCACGATCCTACGTTCGAGCCGAGTCACGGCTGGTGGTGGTGGTGGGGTTGGAGGACGTCGTGGTGGTCGAGACGTCCGACGCCGTCCTGGTGCTCGACCGTGAAGCAGCCCAGGACGTGCGGAAGGCGGTGGAGCGGCTGCGGGCCGAGGGTCGGCCCGAGGTGCAGCAGCCCCCGAGCTGACGGTTCGGGAGGGATTCGGGGTCGTGCCTAGCATCCCGCCGGTGCGTGTCCGCCTCGCCCTGGCCCTCGCCTTCGTGGTCTTCGCCGGCGCCTGCACCGGGGTGCCCGCCGAGGACGCCACCGGGGAGGAGATCTATCTCCAGCTCTGCGCCCGATGTCACGCCCCCGACCTGTCGGGCGGTCTCGGTCCGGCCCTCGGGCCGGGGTCGGCGGCGGCGAGCCGTCCCGACGACTTCCTTCGGATCGCGATCACCCGAGGTCGGGGCCGGATGCCCGCCTTCGGTGGGGTGCTCAGCGACGAACAGGTCGAGCGCGTCATCGGGTATCTGAGGGAGCGGCAGTGATCCTCGAGGGTCTCGAGCTGTACCCGATCCGGGTGCCGATGGCGGTTCGCTTCCGGCGCGTCGACCACCGCGACGTGGTCCTCATCCGAGGCCCGGAGGGGTGGGGCGAGTTCTCCCCCTTCCCCGAGTATCCGCCGGACATCACGGCCCGGTGGCTCCGCGCGGCGCTGGAGGCGGCGCGGGAGCCCTGGCCCGAGCCGAGACGACGGCGGATCCCCGTCAACGTGACGATCCCGGCGGTCGCTCCGGAACGGGCCGCCGAGATGGTCCGAGCCTCGGGGTGTGGGACCGCCAAGGTGAAGGTGGCGGAGCCCGGAGGGCGCTTCGAAGACGACGTCGCCCGCGTGGCCGCGGTCCGGGAGGCGCTGGGTCCGGAGGGACGCCTGCGGGTCGATGTCAACGGCACCTGGACGGTCGACGAGGCCACCCGGCGCATCGCGGCGTTGACGGTCTTCGATCTGGAGTACGTCGAACAGCCCTGTGCGACCCTCGGGGAGCTCGCCGAGCTTCGGAGCCGGATCACGGTGCCGATCGCCGTGGACGACGCCATCCGCACCGCCGCCGACCCCGCAGAGGCGGTGAAACGATCCAGCGCCGACCTCGTCGTCCTCAAGGTGCAGCCCCTCGGGGGCGTGCGGCCGGTGTTGGATCTGGCCGCGGCGGCGGGGGTGCCTGCGGTGATCTCCTCGGCGTTGGAGACGTCGGTCGGCCTGGCGGCGGGACTCGCCGCCGCCGCCGCCCTCCCCGAACTGCCCTTCGCCTGCGGGCTCGCCACCGCCTCCCTCCTCGCCGCCGACGTCGTAGACGACCCGCTCCTACCCTCCGAGGGCATGATCGAGGTACGACGGCCCCGGCCCGACCCGGAGCGACTCCAGGAGCTGCGGCCCCCGGCGCCCGTCGTCGAACGCCTCCTGGCGCGGCTCCGTGACGCCGCCGCCGCGTTGGAGCGTCGATGAGCCACCCCAACCCCTCCACCGCCCTCGCCACCGTCGTGGTCGACGAGCTCGCGCGGAACGGCGTGACCCACGTCGTGCTCGCACCAGGCTCCCGGTCGGCTCCTCTGGCGTTCGCCGCCGCCGCCCATCCCGGCGTCGTGGTGCACACCGAGATCGACGAACGCTCGGCCGGCTTTCTCGCCGTCGGGATGGGACGTGAGACGGGGCGACCGGCGGCGGTCCTGACGACCTCGGGCACCGCGGCGGTGAACCTCCACCCGTCGGTGGTGGAAGCCGACCTGGGGCGGGTGCCGCTCCTCGTCCTCACCGCCGACCGTCCGCCCGAACTTCACGACGTCGGCGCCAACCAGACGATCGACCAGCGACACCTCTTCGGTGGCTCGGTGCGGTGGGAGGGCGCCCTGGGACCGGCGGAGGACCTTCCCGGTGCGAACTCGTGGTGGAGGTCGGTGATCTGTCGGGGCGTCGGCGAGGCGACGGGGGCGCCACCGGGGCCCGTCCACCTCGACCTCGCCTTCCGAGAGCCGCTCGTCCCCCTCACCGACGACGGGCGGAGCGTCGCCTCCCCGTTCCGGTCGGTGACCGGGGGACGGGGCGGTGGCGCGCCCTGGACCTCCCGATCTCCCGCCCCGATCCCCGTGGTGCCGCTGTCGGACGACGTCGTCGCCGAGGAGCGGGGCCTGGTCGTCGCCGGGGATCTGGGCCCGACCGTGGCGACCGGAGTGATCGCCGGGGAGCTGGCGGCGAGGCTGGGATGGCCGCTCGTCGCCGAGCCGACGGCCGGGACGAGGCCCGCCCAGGCGATCTCGACGGCGCATCACCTCTTCACCCATCCGCGGTTCGTCGACGAGTTCCGACCCGAGGTCGTCCTGGTCGTCGGTCGGGCGGTGCTCGACCGGGGACTCGCCCGGCTGTGTCGCCGAACCCGGGTGGTGGTGGCCGACCCCTGGGGCTGGCCCGATCCCGGGCGCCTGGCCGTCGAGATGCTCGCCGGGATCCCGGCGCCGCCCGGCGACGTCCCCGCCCGGACCTCGGGCTGGCGGCGCGCCTGGCTCGGGGTCGAACGGACGGTGCGCCAGGCCCTCGACCAGGCGCTCGACGGTTTCGAGACGGTCACCGAACCGCGGGTGGCGCGGGACGTCGCCGCCCTCCTCGACGGCGACGACCGCCTCGTGGTCTCGTCGTCGATGCCGATCCGCGACCTCGACCGCTTCATGGCGCCGGGTCCGGTGCGGGTCCATGCCAACCGCGGCGCCTCGGGTATCGACGGGTTCGTCTCGACCGTCCTCGGCGTGGCGGCGGGTCACGGCGGCCGTACCCTGGGGCTGGCCGGAGATCTGGCGATGCTCCACGACGCCTCGGGGCTGCTGGTCCGTCCGCGACCCGACGCCGTCTTCGTGGTGGTGAACAACGACGGCGGGGGGATCTTCTCGTTCCTGCCCCAGGCTCGGTTCCCCGATCGATTCGAGGAGCTGTTCGCCGCCCCCCATGGCCGCTCCTTCCAGGCGATGGCGACGTTCTACGGCGTGGGTCATCACCGGGTCGACGAACCGGATGGCCTGGTAGCGGCGGTGGAAGGTGCCTTCGCCGACGGCGGCATCCAGATCGTCGAGGTGGCCACCGACCGGCTGCGCAACGTCGAGGTCCACGACCACCTGGCGCAGGTGGCGACCGAAGCCCTGGACCGTTGGCTCGAGGATCCGGTCAGGGCTCGAGGGCACCCATCATCGCCCGAAGTTTGAGTCGGGTCTCTTCGAGCTCCGACTCGGGGAGGGAGCCGGCGACGATCCCTGCGCCGGCGAAGAGGCGGGCCCGGGCGCCGGAGAGCTCGGCACATCGGAGGGCGATGGCCCACTCGCCGTCGCCGTGGCCGTCCACCCACCCGACCGGACCGGCGTAGCGGCCACGGTCCATGCCTTCGAGGCGGCGGATCAGATCGACCGCGGCCGCCGTCGGCGTCCCACCCACCGCAGCCGTGGGATGGAGGCGCCCGGCGAGCCGCAGCGAGGAGACCCAGCGGGCGAGCCGCCCCTCGAAGCGGGTGGCGAGGTGTCGGACGTTGTCGAGCTCCAACAGCCAGGGCTCGACGTCTCGCCGCAGATGGACGCAGAGCTCCCCGAGGGTGCGGCCCACCGAGGCCGCCGCCGCCTCATGCTCCCGGCGGTCCTTGTCGGAGGCGAGCAGCTCCTTGCCGAGGGCCTCGTCGCGTTCCGGATCCTCCGCCCGGGGGGCCGACCCTGCCAGCGGCACCGACTCGACGGCGAGTCCTCGGCGGCGGACGAGGAGCTCCGGGGTGGCACCCACCAGGCCGTCGACGAGGAAGGTGAAACAGCTCGGGAAGCGCGCATGGAGACGCTCGAGGAGCAGCCTCGGATCGAAGGGGACCTTCGCCCAGACCGCCAGATCGCGGGCGAGGACCACCTTCTCGACGTCGCCTGCCTCGATGTGTCGGAGGGCCTCGGCGACGGCCTCGATCCACAGCAGGTCCGGCATGGAGGATCCGGCGTAGCGGGGCCGGTCGAGGGGTCGGGGCGCGGTCCCCGACGGGTGGAGGAAGCGCTCGCCTGTGATGCCGTCCACCTCGGTGATCCACCAGCGATCGCCCTGGCGGCCCACGAGCACCTGGGGGACGACGAGGCCGGAGCCGCCCGACGTCGGGTCGAAGGTGAAGCTGCCGAAGGCCACCGCCCCGGTCCCCGGCAGACCGACCCGATCGTCGACCTCGATCCGGGCGACCAGGTCCTCCCACCGCTCCGCCGCCGCCTCGAACCGGCCCTCCCCGCGACCGGGCTCGATGCGGGCAGCCTCGCCGAATCCCACCATCGCCCGGTCTTCGCTCATCCACACCACCGAGGGGACGTGATCCAACAGGGGGACGGGTCCCTCCAGGGGACGGGTGACGATCCGCCTCACCGTCACCGGCCGTCTCCTGCCAGACGCCGGTGGGCCTCGGTGACGAGCAGGGTGCGGAAGTGGTGGCCGACCAGGCGGCCCGTCGCCGGGAGCATCCGCCGGAACGCCGCCACCAGACGACGGGCTGCCTCCTCCTCGGACTCGGCCGTCGCCTCCACCGAGTCGCGAACGAACCGGGCGAACACCTCCACCGCCTGGGCGGCGATGGGGCGCATCGCCTCGTCGGTCCGGCGGGCCAGATCCAACAGCTCCGCCAGGGGGAGTCCCGCCTCGAGGAGCTCGAACCCGGCGGCGACCGCCTCGGCGTCGGCGGGGTCGTACCGAGGCTCGGGGTCCTGTCGGCGGGCTCGAAGCAGTCCCTCGCGGGCGAGCATCTCCAGCAGGACCGAGGAGATCCCGGTGCGCTCGGCGAGCTGCTCCAGGGTCAACGGCTCCGCAGTCGCCTCGTCGTCGACGAGGGGCCGCTCGAGGGCGTCGAGGAGGGCCCGATCCCAGGGGTCGAGGGTCTCGTTCACGGCTCGGAGGGTACCGGGCCGAGGGGAGGTCCCACCCGGACCGACTCCACCTGGATCTGCCAGCCGGTGAGCCGGTCCACGAGGGCGGCGACGCCATCGGCGTCGCCGGTGGCCTGGATGCGCAGGGTGCGGGAACGTCCCGTGTCGGCACCGAGTCCGCTCGCGACCCGGGCGACCTGGCGGGCCACCGCGTCGGCGGGATCGACGATCTCGACGTCGGGTCCGGCGATGCGGCGGATCACCGGAGCCAGGAAGGGGTAGTGGGTGCAGCCCAACACGATCGTATCCACCCGATGGGCGAGGAGGGGAATCACGTGCTCGCCGACCATCGCCTCCACCTCCGGTCCGTCGAGTCGACCCTCCTCCACCGCGGCCGCCCACCCGGGACATGCCCGGGCGATCACGGCCACGTCGGAGGCGAACCGCTCCACCACCGAGGCGAACAGCTCGCTCTGGAACGTCGCCTCGGTGGCGAGGACCCCGACCCGCCGCCGGCGGCTGGCCGCGGCGGCCGGTTTCACCGCCGGCTCCATCCCGACGAAGGGGACGTCGGGGTGGTGCGCGCGCAGCGACGCGAGCGCCGCGGCGGAGGCGGTGTGACAGGCCACGACGATCATGCGGGCGCCGGCGGCGATCAGATGTGCGGCGACCAGATCGACCCGGGCACGCACGTCGTCGAGGCTCCGCTCCCCGTAGGGGCCCCAGCCGCGGTCGGCCAGGTAGAGGAGGTCGGCGTCGCCCAGCAGCCGTCGGACGGGCATGAGCACCGACAGACCTCCGATTCCCGAGTCGAACACGCCGATCATCGGTCCCAGTATGCCCTGGTAGCGTGCGCAGACCAGGATCGAGGAGGCAGACCAGTGGAACTCAACGGTGTTTCGGCGATCGTCACCGGGGGAGCGTCGGGGTTGGGGGCGGCGACGGTGCGCCGCCTCGCCGCCGACGGTGCCCGGGTGGTGATCCTCGACCTCCAGGACGACAAAGGCGAGGCTCTGGCGTCGGAGATCGGTGGTGCCTACGTCCATGCCGACGTCACCGACGCCGGACAGGTGGAGGCGGCGGTGGCGGCGGCGGTCGAGATGGGACCGTTGCGGGCGCTGGTGAACTGCGCCGGGATCGGCCCGCCGGCGCGCACCCTCTCCCGGGACGGCACCCCCCACGACCTGGCCCACTTCGAGACGGTGATCCGAGTGAACCTCACCGGGACCTTCAACTGCATCCGTCTGGCGTCGGTGGAGATGGCGAAGACCGATCCGGTGGACGAGGAGGGGACCCGGGGCGCCATCGTCAACACCGCATCGGTGGCCGCCTTCGACGGTCAGATCGGTCAGGCTGCCTACTCCGCCTCGAAGGCGGGGATCGTGGGCATGACGCTCCCCGTCGCTCGGGATCTGGCGTCGGTGGGCATCCGGGTCAACACGATCGCTCCGGGGATCATCGACACGCCGCTCCTGGCGGGACTCCCCGAGCCGGCCCGCGCCTCCCTCGGGCAGCAGGTGCTGTTCCCGAGGCGTCTCGGCCGCCCCGAGGAGTATGCCGAGCTCGCCCATCTGCTCCTCACCCACGACTACATGAACGCCGAGACCGTCAGGATGGATGGCGGGATCCGCATGCAGCCGAAGTGATCTCCGGTCGTGGCGGTTCGGTCCGGGGAGCGCACCGGTTCGGGTCGCCGACGGAGGTGACGCGGGCCGTCAAAGACGGTGACGGGGAGGTCGCCGCCGCCGCTCGGGGCTGCGGTCTCGGCGGCCTCCCCGCAGCGCGAGACCGATCCCGAGGATCGCCGCTCCGATGGCCACCAGCATCCAGTTGGAGGCGGTGGAGTCGATCCCGACGGTGACGGGGACGATGTCGGCGTAGGCGGCTGAGGGGGTCGTGGGACGGTCGGGGAGCGCGACGAGGAGCCAGCGTCCCGCACGGGGAAAGGTGACGGTGCCCTCGAACCGGCGGGGGCCGGCTCGGTTCCAGTCGACGTCGAGACGCCGAACCGACGGGGCGAGGGGGCGTCCCTCGTAGTCGTCGGCCCAGACGACCGCCAAGGCCCGGTCGGCGTCGTCGAGGGAGACGTCCTCGGCGAACACCATCACGATCGTCGCCGGGCGACCGGCCACCGGATGGGACGACATCCCCAGGTCGAAGGGGGGCACCGCGGGATCGGAGGCGGCGAGGACCAGGAGGGTCGCGGCGAGGACCCGTCCCATCGTTCAGGCGGCGAGCTCGGCGCGGACCCGGCGTTTGATCCTCGCCAGAATCGCGGCCATGCCCCGCAGCCGGAGCGGGGAGACGATCTCCTCCAACCCCATCTGATAGAAGAAATCG
>JALSJV010000314.1 GCA_026989215.1 Acidimicrobiia bacterium
CGACGACCACCACGACCACTAGCACGACCTTGCCATCGGACGGTGGGTGAGCCCGACACCCGCAACAGGGCCCTCCTCGCCTGGTATCACCGGGAGGCCCGGACCCTGCCCTGGCGGGGACGCACCGACCCTTGGGAGATCCTCGTCTCCGAGGTGATGCTGCAACAGACCCAGGCGTCCCGGGTCGCCGAACGCTACGAGGCCTTCCTCGCCGCCTTCCCCACCCCCGGGGCCCTGGCCGCCGCCCCCCTCCCCGACGCCCTCGCCCACTGGCAGGGCCTCGGATATCCCCGCCGAGTGGTGCGGCTGAGGGACGCAGCCGCCCACGTCGCCAGCCACGGCTGGCCCCGCACCCCCGACGCCCTCCGGCGCCTCCCCGGCGTCGGTCCCTACACGGCGGCCGCGGTCGCATGTTTCGCCTTCGGGGTTCCGGTGGCCGCGGTCGACACCAACCTCCGCCGGGTCCTCTCCCGCTGGGAGGGACGTCACCTCGGCCCCGGCGAGGCGGAACGTCTCGCCGCCTCCCTCATCGACCGGCGCCGGCCCGCCGACTGGAACCAGGCGCTCATGGATCTCGGGGCGCTCCTCTGCCGCCCGACCCGCCCCGACTGCCCCCGCTGCCCGGTGGCGTCGTGGTGCACCGACCCCTCCGCCTACCGGCCACCCCGCCGCCAACCGCCCTATGTGGGCTCCCACCGGGAGGCTAGGGGTCGGGTCCTCGCCGCCCTGTTGGAGGCGGCGGCCACCGAGGAGGAGCTCACCCGCTCCACCGCCCTTCCCCGCGATCGGGTGCGGCGGGCGGTGGCGTCCCTCCTCGACGACGGGCTCGTCCGCCGGGACGGCCCCCGGCTCTCCGTGGCCGACGGCTGACGTTCAGAGCGCCAGGAAGTTGGCGAGCAGGGCCTTGCCCTCGTCGGTCATGATGCTCTCCGGATGGAACTGGACCCCGTGGATCGGGAAGGTCCGGTGCCGCAGCCCCTGGATCACGTCGTCCTCGCTCCAAGCGCAGGCCTCCAGTTCGTCGGGGAGCTCCACCGCGGCGAGGGAGTGGTAGCGGGTGGCTCCGAACGGGTTGGCGAGACCGGCGAACACGCCGCGTCCGTCATGGCGGATCATCGACGTCTTCCCGTGGCGGGGTTCGGGGGCGTGCCCGATGCGTCCGCCGAAGGCGACGGCGATCGCCTGGTGGCCGAGACACACCCCGAGGGTCGGGACGTCGGGTCCGAGACGGCGGACCATCTCCACCGAGACTCCGGCGTCTTCGGGACGGCCCGGCCCCGGCGAGATGACGAGACGGTCCGGAGGATCGGCCGCCACCTCGTCGGCCGTGAACTCGTCGTTGCGCGCCACCGACACCTCCGCCCCCAGCTCACCGAGGTACTGGACCAGGTTGAAGGTGAAGGAGTCGTAGTTGTCGACGACCAACACACGCATCGGACCGGGGAGCCTACCCACCCCCCACACCGTTTTGGCACCCGGATCGCACGTCATACGCGACATCTGGGTGCCAAAACAGGGAGGGTGGGGTCCGGGGTGCCCCAGAGTTCGTCAGTCCCCGGCGCCGATTAGGCTGGCGGACGTCATGCCCGAGTCGAAGAAGCGCAAGCCGAAGAAGGCCAAGCGCCCCACCCCAGCCGCCACCGCACCGGTCCAGGCCAAGACGAAGGAGCCGTCCCCCACGTGGTACGTGGTGACCATGTTCGGGTTGATGGTCCTCGGGATCATCCTCGTGCTGATCCGTTTCATCTTCCAGCTCGACTACCTGCTGTTGGTGTTCGGACTCGCCCTCATCGGAGCCGGGTTCGTCATGACCACCAACTACCGCTAATCACACGCGTGTAGTTCTCCCCAGGGTCGTCCACAGGTGTGGACAATCACTCGATGGGCGCCACCGGCACCATGTCCTCCCGGCAATGGCGGGGCGGTTTCGGCTCCTCGACGTTCAGCATCTTCAACGTCACCTCCGCACCGCAGACGTTGCAGCGGAAGTCCTGGGAGACCTCGACGACGTCGGAGGGGTCGAGTTCGGGCGGTGGGGTCGCCAGCACCCGGATCATCCACATGCTGGCGCGCCAGATCAGCACACCGATGACGATCGCGACGAGGACGTTCAGCACACACCGAAGGGTAGAGGAGCTGCACGGATGCGATGCCGGACAGCTCCTCCGACCCGCGGTCAGCGGCGAAGGTTCTCGATGATGAGGCCGTTGGCCATGCCGCCGCCCTCACACATCGTCTGCAGCCCGTAGCGGCCTCCCGAGCGGACCAGCTCATGGACGAGGGTGGTCAGCAGCCGAGCACCCGACGCCCCGAGGGGATGGCCGAGGGCGATCGCACCGCCGTTGACGTTGGTGCGCTCCCACAGCGCCATCGGGTCGCCGCCTCCGTGCTCGATCCGCCAGGCGGCGGTGACGGTGGCGAAGGCCTCGTTGACCTCGAACAGGTCGATGTCGTCGATGGTGAGCCCGGCCCGGTCCAGCACCTTCGACGTGGCGGGAATCGGACCGGTGAGCATGATGACCGGGTCCACCCCCGCCATGGCGAACTCCACGAATCGGGCCATCGGCTCCAGTCCCAGCTCCTCCGCCTTCTCCTCCGACATGATGAGGAGGGCGGCCGCCCCGTCGGAGATCTGCGACGAGTTACCGGCGGTCACCACCCCGTCCGGTTTGAAGGCCGGTTGGAGGTTGGCGAGTTTCTCCATGCTGGTGTCCCAGCGGATCCCCTCGTCCACCGTCATCGTCTCCCCGTCCGGGGTCTCGACCGGGACGATCTGGGCTTCGAACCGGCCTTCTTCGGTGGCCCGGGCCGCCCGCCGATGGCTCTCCAGGGAGAGCTCGTCGAGGAGCTCTCGGCTGAGGCTCCACTTCTCGGCGATCATCTCCGCGGAGATCCCCTGGGGGACGAGCCCGTGGGAGTACCGCTCCAGCATCTTCGGACCGAAGGGCACACCCGGTCCCTGCTGAGCGGTGATGCCCATCGGCACCCGGGTCATGGACTCGACCCCGCCGGCGATGACGACGTCGTACGCCCCGGCGAGCACGCCTTGGGCGGCGAAGTGGGCGGCCTGCTGGGAGGATCCGCATTGACGGTCGACGGTGACCCCGGTGACGTCTTCGGGGAACCCGGCGGCGAGGGAGGCGTTGCGTCCGACGTTGAGGGCCTGCTCGCCGGTCTGCATCACACAGCCCATGATCACGTCTTCCACCATCCCCGGGTCGAGGTCGTTGCGCTCCACGATCGCCTGGAGGGGGATCGAGGCCAGATCGACGGGGTGGATGTCCTTCAGCTTGCCGTTTCTCCGTCCCACCGGGGTGCGGACGGCGTCGACGATGACTGCGCTACGCATGGACTGCTCCTCGTCTCAGTTGTCAGGGGCCGACCGGTTGGACTGTAGCCGGAGGCTTCGTCGCCAACCGGGGCGTGGAGACGATGGGACTCGAACCCACGACCCCCGGCTTGCAAAGCCGGTGCTCTTCCAACTGAGCTACGTCCCCAGGGTCTCTCATGATACGCCGACGAGCGCGGACGCTCCTCGCCTGGTCCAACAACGGGACGGAGGATTACACTCCCCAGTCCGCGGGCCCATAGCTCAGCCTGGTTAGAGCGCATCCCTGATAAGGATGAGGTCCCTGGTTCAAATCCAGGTGGGCCCACCGACGAAACCCCTTGCGGCGCAAGGGGTTTCGTGTATCTGGGGGAGACACTCGCCAGCTCGCCACCATGCCGCGTGCACGCCGCGTGCACACGAGGAGCGACGTAGCTCGCCTCGAGCGTGAGGAAGTCCGCGCCGCCCTCGAGTACGCCGCCGATCTCGGGATGGTCGCCGTTCAGCGGTCTTTGAGTTGTTGGGCGACGGATCCTCGCCCGGTGAGGGGCCACAGGAGGGGTGCGGCGGCGAGGGCGACCAGGAGGGTGGAGGCGGCGGCGCGGACGGCGATGCGAGCCTGGTCGGGGTCGGGGAACCCGCCGGTGCCGGCGGCCCAGGCGGCGGTGGCCCAGAGGGTTCCGGCGGCGGCGCCGACGATGAGGGGGAGGGCGGCTTCGACGAAGCCGAGGATGAGCAACGCGGTGGGGCTGGTGCCGACGGCCCGGTAGAGGCCGATGTGGGCCCGGCGGAACCAGGTGGCGAGCCACCAGAGCGCGGCCAGCAGCAGCCCGGCGGCGACCCACGCGTTGCGTTGGGGTCGGGTGGCGAGCTCTTCGATGGGGTTGCGGGCGAACTCGTCGAGGCGAATCCAGGGTCGGACCACAAGGTTGTCGCCGGTGTCGGCGAAGATCGTGTCGAGGAGTTCGATGCGGCCCGACTGAGCGCCGGGGGCGTATTCGACCCAGCATTGGGTGACGTCCCCGACGGGTGGGGCGATGGTGAGGATCCACCGGGCGATCTGGGGGTTGCGGTCTTCGGTATCGACCACGGCGCCGACTTGGCGGGATTCGCCGTCGATCGAAAGCCACATGCCGGGCTCCAGCCCGAGTTCGTCGGCGGCCGCCGCACCGAGGATCCACCGGTCGGCCGCCTCGGCCACCTCCGGTGGGGTTCCGGCGGTGAACAGCCGGAGCCCACCGGCGGTGATACGACCGGTTTGGAACAGGGTGCCGGGAGCGACGTCGGTTTCGACCGCGGCGCCGGGTTCGACCGCGGCAGCCCCTGTGATCCCCGGCGTGGCGGCGAGGGCGGCGCAGCGGGCGGCGGGGAGACCGTCGTCGTTGGAGGCGACCACCACATGGCCGCCTTTGGCGGCGAAGGAGGCTTGGAAACCCAACAGCCCCTGGGTGAACGCCAGCTCGGTGAACGCCAACCCGCCGACCACCCCGGCGGCGACGACCCCCAACAGGAGGCTGCGGGCCGGGGTGCCGGCGACGTTGCGGACGGCGTCGACGGCCAGGTCCCGGAGCCGCCACCGGCCCATCAGGTCGGCTCCTCGATCAGGCGGCCGTCGACGAGGCGGAGGATCCGGTCGCAGCGCTCGGCCACCTGCGGGTCGTGGGTGGCCACCAGCAACGCCGTGTCGGGACGGCGGGCCGCCCACAACGCATCCAACACCCGAAGGGACGTGGCATGGTCCAACTGGCCGGTGGGTTCATCCGCCAACACCACCTTCGGCGCCGCCGCCACCGCCCGGGCGATACAGACCCGCTGGAGCTCCCCACCCGACAGGTCCACCACCGGCGATCCAGCCCGGTCGGCCAGCCCCACCGCTCCCAACGCCGCCCGGGCCTGCCGGGTCGCCTCCCCCCGAGGCACCCCTCGGGCCAACAGACTCAACGCGGTGTTGTCCTCGGCGGTGCGGTGCCCCAGCACGTTCACGGTCTGGAACACCCACGCGAACCACTCCGCCCGCAGCCGATCCCGCCGCCGCTGGGACCGGGGCACCGGGACCCCACCCAGACGCACCCGACCGCGGGTGGGTTCGGTCAAGAGCCCCGCGATCGACAACAGCGTGGTCTTCCCCGAGCCCGACGGGCCCATCACCGCCACCGCCTCCCCCGCCCCCACCTCCAAGTCCAGCCCCTCGAGCACCCACGGCCCCGACCCGTACCGGTGCCACACCCCCTCGAGGGCTACCGCAGCGTTCATGGGCACGTCGGGGCGTCGAAGAGATCCTGGGGGTTCACCAACACTTCATCGCCTTCGGTCAATCCTTCGGCGACGTCCACCCGCGACACCCGACCTCCCGCCAACGTCACCGACCGGACCTTGAACCCGCCCGAACCATCAGGCACGAACACACACGTCGCACCCTCCCCGTTGGCCACCACCGCCGTGGCCGGCACCTCCAACACCTTCACCGGCAAGGCCCGACGCACCCGACCCGACGTCAGCGGTTCCTCCGGATCCAACACACCAGCCAACGTCACCAACCCTTCCGCCGTCACCTGCCCGTCGACCACCCCCACCTCCACATCGCCCACCGCCAACACCCACCGGCCCTCCTCGACGAACCGGCGATTGTTCTGATCCCGCAACGACGCCTCCACCAACGGTGTCACCCCCCGAAGCACCGGCGACCCCGCCGACGGCGCCGGGGAGCCCACCGCAACCGTCACCTCCGACACCGCAAACGAGCCGGCAGGCAGCCACACCACCCACGACGGATCGAACGACCCGTCCGGTTTCACCACCCCCAACGACTCCGCCCACGCCTTCACCGCCCCCTGCAACCCCCGACCGAACACCCCATCGGCCTCGCCCTCGTAGAACCCGGCCTCGCCCAGCCAGCCCTGCAGCATCGTCACATCCGGCCCGCGGTCCCGGCGGGACAGACGCCGCCATAACGGCTCCGGAGTCGCCACCGCCACCCGCCACACCCCATCCACCTTCACCACCCGATCCCCCGACACCACCACATCGCCCGCAGCTACTTCCACCGCCGTGACCGTCCCGAACCACTGAGGCGCCACCACCACCGGCGCCTCCCCCCACACCGCCTCCAACGTCACCGCCCGGGCATCCGACACCTCCCGCACCGCCACCGGCATCACCACCGGCACCGGCTCTGGCTCCAATCCCGACAGACGATCCACCGTCCCAGCCCGCAACCACACCAACACCCCCGCCGGCACCACCACCACCAACACCGACACCACCACAAGCAGCCAACCGCGACCCCTCATCGATCACGAACTCCTCGGTGGAACGCGGTCCACCACCCAGGAGTGGAGAAGCGACCCGCCATGCCGGCAGCCCGGGCCGCGTATCTGCAGAGTCTCGATCGCTTCCACAGCATGCTCCGGCCTCCTCTCACCCTGTCATCCTCCCACTCGGAGGTTCGATACCGCGGTCATGAGGGGGCGGGGTGCCTGCCAGCCTCTGGAACGGCAGGCTACCCAGCCCGCCTCCTCACCTCAGGATTCGCCGAACGAAGGGGGCGGGTTCCGGGGTTCCGGCTACCCCACGTTCAGCCCTTGTGCTGGGCCCGGCCCGCCTGGCCTCACCCCAACCCCCCTCTGCACAACCTAAGCGCGTTCCAGAGCTGTCCTCTTGGCGACCTCGCGACCGAAGGGACCATGACGGAGATGATCATGGGACCTCTGAGAGGGGACGTGGTACGAGGAAGGCTCGACTGTATTTCTGGAAGCACTCGGCCGCACCCGGATCGTCGATGGCCGCCAGGTCGGATTCCGAGCTCGGTGCATCGATTCCCGCAGCCGAAAGACAAGCCCTCAATTCTGCCAAGAGCATCTCCCGTTTCTTCTCGGTGGGAACGAGCTGTTCTGCCCATATGCTCGCTACGACGCTGGAGTATTCGTTCCGACAGTCTTCCATCGCTGCCTCCGCCACGGCTGCGGAGCTCTCATCTCCCATGACGATGATGCTGACCTCCACTTCCCCAGAGTCCGGATCGATTCTCGGTCCGTCGATCTCAACGAAGGGTGCCCGGTCCTTGATGCACGCGTACTCGGCGAAAATCGCCTGCTCATATTCAGCGAACTCTACGACCCCATCAGCGACCAATGGACGCTGGAACTCACTCGCCTGCGCAATCAGCGCTGAGATGACTTGTTCGCGTTGCGCGCTGCTGCCACCTGAACATGCTGCGAACACAAGGGTGAATACGACGACCAGGCTCTGGAGAGCACGCCACTTCGGGTCACGACTAGTCGCAGTTGGCTTGCCACGCGCATTCATACGAAATGAGAACTTGGTAGGTCTCGATCCACCGATAAGCGCCTCCGGTCATCGTATCCTTCCAATAACCTTTCACCCCGGGGTAATCAATAGCCGAGCTGCACACCGCTCCAGGCCATGCTTCTCCTGTTCGCCCACGGCGGGACCGCGGTGTGTGTGCCTGTCACGATCCCCTGGTGAGCATGGCACCAGACGCCACTCACAGGCCCAGGGGAGCTGCGCACGTCGCGTAGGTGACTGGATCAAGCTCAGGCCAATCCGCAAAACCGAGGCCGTCCGGGATCTCCACTCCCTTGTCCTCCATGCACCGGCGGAGCTCGTCGATCGCTTCCGCCAGCTCGGCTTCCGACCGTCCATGCAACGCCAGGTAGGTGCTCCCGACCGGCATCACGAAGGCCGCCTCGCACTCGTCGAGTGCCTGGCCGGCCCGCTCCGCTTCCTCTTCGGTACGACCCGCTTCCACGTCGAAGGACCAGCCGACCCTCGGCGTGAACTCGTAGGTGACGTCGAACCCACGGTCTTCGATGCAGCCGACCGCGGCCAAGATGACCCGTTCCATCTCGGCATCGGTCACGTCACCGTCCGCCAACACATCGGCGACGACCTCGTCCGGAGTCACCGACACCGCCGTCGTCCCCGGCCCTTCGGGACCACTCACCGACAGGTCCGCCGATCGACCCTCCGGAGCCGACTCGGAACAGGCAGCGATGACGACGAACCCTACGACGCCCAGGACCAACCAGCGGTCTCTCACCCAGCGCATTCCGAGTGCAGGATGCCTAATGCCACAGCCGCGCCCCAAACCATTGGATACCCCAATCGTCGATCGCGTTGTGATCAGGATACGAGACGTGGTTGGCCGGTTGACGAAGCACCGGCGACGAA
>JALSJV010000315.1 GCA_026989215.1 Acidimicrobiia bacterium
AACTGCTCCCCCCTGCGGCCGAGGAGACCTGTACGGGACGCATCGCCCGGCTCCTCGAAGACCTCGACCGGACCGCCGCCGGGTGACTAGTCACTTGGGGGGAAAACAAATCAGCCCATGCCTTCCGGACCCGACGCGCCGATGATATGGAGTGTACGAACGTGCCTCGTCGAAGTGGCTGGGAGGCTATCTTTCGAAGGGCTTCGGGGTGCCGGAATCCCCCTTACGGACCCCGATTCGCACGAGGGCCTGAATCCCCCGCAGGCCCTCGTGCCTCGTTTGGGGCCACCGGCGCCTCCCAACCCTCCTCCCCGCCGTACCTGATCTCTCCGTCGGCGGCCAACTTGCGCAGGTGGGCACGGACCGACCGGGCGGCGAGAGGCCAGAGGCTCCGGTCGACGTCCGCATACACCACCTCCACGACCTGACCCACCGTCCGGGCCCCCGAGGTGACCGCAGCCAGGATCTCCTCCTCGCGTTGGCGACGGTGGGCGAGATACCACGAGATCACCTCCCGCGGACGGTCGATCTCGGGGCCGTGGCCGGGGTAGAGGCGGCTCAGCTCCATCTCCTGCAGGCGTTGCAGCGACCGAAGGTAGGCCCCGACGTCGTCCACCATCACCGAAGAACCACCCATGATGTGGTCGCCGGTGAACAGGATCTCCCCCAGCCGAAGACAGAGGTGATCCTCCGAGTGGCCGGGCGTGTGGACCGCCACCAGCTCGGCGTCCCCGACGGCCACGACCGCACCGTCGGTCAGCAGCTCGTCCGGATCGAAATCGGGACCCGGGCCGTACCCGAAGGTCGGACACCCGAGCTCCCGGGCGAGGGGATTCGCCAACGGTGCGTGGTCGGGATGGGTGTGGGTGACGACGACCGCCGCCGTCCGTCGGTCACCGACCGCCTCGACGATCGCCCTCCGATGGGTCGACTCCACCGGACCCGGGTCGATCACCACCACCTCTCCACCCACGTCGAGGAGATAGGTGTTGGTGCCGGGCCCGGTGAACGGCCCCGGGTTCGGCGCGAGGATCCGCTCGACCCTCACTCCGCCTCCTCGTAGCCCGGATCCCCCGGCAGGACCGCCCGCACCTCCGACCCCGTTCGCACCACCCGGGGAATCGTGCGCTTTCGCGAGGCCGTCGAGGCCAGCCCGGCGATCGCCGTCTCGGCATCGGAGAACCCCTCCAGCATCTCCAGGTGTTTCCGGGTGGGGAGCACGATCCGCCACTCCTCGGTCTCCGCCCGGCCCAGGGCGTCCCCGGGTCGCACCCAGACGGGATCGGCCAGCTCACCGGTGAGCGCGACGGGCGGGGGGAGATCGTCGCCGCGGGCCACGAAGAACCTCGTGTCGAACCGGCGGGGCGCCGCCTCCGGGGTCACCCAGTTGGAGACGAACGAGAGGCGGTCGAGATCGAAACGGATCCCCGTGGCGGCGAGGGCGGCGAAGAGCTCGGCGCCGGCCATCCCCATGGCCCCCGGCGGGACCGGCCCGTCGACCACGAACAAACCGACCTCCTCGGCCGTCTCCCGCACCGCTGCCACCTGGAAGGGTCGGTCCGGCTCCGAGCCACCCACCGCCGGGACGTCGGATCGATGGTCGAGCTCCTCCACCAGGCCCCCCGGGAACACGTGGACACCGCCGAAGGCCGCCCGGTCGGATCGCCGACCCAGCAACACCTCCAGACCCCGACGTCCGTCCCTCACCAGGATCAGCGTGGCGGCCGGTACGGGCGGCGTCACCACACCACCACCCGGAACACGCCTCGCAGACGTAGCCGCACCAGTTCGCGCACCACCGGGATCATGAGGATCAGGCCGACGAGATCGGTGAGGATCCCCGGGGTGATGAGCAGCACCCCACCCACGAGGATCAGGACACCGTGGGCGATCTCGGCACTCGGGGCCCTCCCCTCGGCGAGGGCCACCTGGATCGCCCTCCATGCCCGCGCGCCCTGGCGCCGGACCGCCGACGCGCCGACGATCCCGGTCCCGACCACCAGGGCCAGCGTCGGTCCCAGCCCGATCCGGTCCTCCACCTCGGCCAGGAGGAACAGCTCGAGGAGGGGGATCCCCACGAACAGCACCATGCGAATCACACCCCCACGTTAGGGTCACCCGCGGCCCGACCGGCCCGAACCTGGCTGCGAGGCGTCGGTAGGCTGACGCCGATGCAGCTCCGTGACCTGCCGTCGGTGGACCGTCTCGCCCGCTCGGTCTCCCACCGCGACCTGCCCCGCGGGCTGGTCGTGGAGGTCTGCCGCCAAGCCGTGGAGGAGGCTCGGCACAGGCTGGCCGAGAGGAGCGACGCACCCGATCCCCGGGCGGAGGCCCAGGCGCGCATCGACCGCCTCGCCCGGTCACGGCCGACGTCGGTGATCAACGCCACCGGCGTGCTCCTCCACACCAATCTCGGTCGCGCCCCCCTCGCCGAAGGGGCCGCCGACGTCGCCGCCGACGTCGCCGTCCACTACACGAACCTCGAGATGGATCTGGCGGCGGGCAGACGGGGCGGACGGGGCGCCTACCTTCAGGAGCTCCTCACCCACCTCACCGGCGCCGAGGCAGCGATCGCCGTGAACAACAACGCCGCCGGGCTCCTCCTGGCACTCGCCGCCCTCGCCTCGGGCCGCCCCGTGCCGGTCTCACGCGGAGAGCTCATCGAGATCGGAGGCTCGTATCGGCTCCCCGAGCTCATGGGAGCGTCGGGGGCGATCATGGTGGAGGTGGGAACGACCAACCGGACCCGTGTCTCCGACTACGAGGCGGTCGCCCGTGACGCCGCCTTCCTGCTGAAGGTCCACCCCTCCAACTACCGGGTGCAGGGCTTCACCGAAGAGGCCGACCTCGCCGAGCTGGCCGGGGTCGCCCGGAGGGCGGGCATCCCCCTCGTCTTCGACTGCGGCAGCGGCCTCCTCGACACCGACGTCCCCTGGATCCCCGGCCCGCCGCCCGCCTGGCTCGCCGACGAGCCCGGCGTCGTCCAATCCCTCGAGCAGGGCGCCGACCTCGTCCTGTTCTCCGGGGACAAGCTCCTCGGTGGACCCCAAGCCGGGATCGTGGTCGGCCGCAGCGACCTCGTCGCCCGGATGCGGCGCCACCCGATGGCGAGGGCTCTGCGGATGGACGGTCCGACCCTCGCCGCCCTCGAGGCCACCCTGGAGGCCTACGCCGACGGACGGACCCTCGACATCCCCTTCTGGAGGATGGCCACCGCCGACGTCGAGGAGCTCACCCGCCGAGCCGAGGCGGTCATCGCCGAGGCGGGCATCGACGCCACCGTGGTGCCCTCGGCCGCGACCCCCGGGGCCGGGTCCGTCCCGGGATCGACCATCCCGAGCCCGGCCATCGAGCCCCTCGGCATCGACACCGACCGTACCTACCGAGCGCTCCTCGACCACGAACCACCGGTGGTCGCCCACCGGCATCAGGGTCACCTCCTGGTCGAGATTCGCTCGGTCCTCCCCAGCCAAGACACCGCCCTCGCCGCCGCCCTCGCCGCCACATGCCGGTCATAGGCACCGCCGGACACGTCGACCACGGCAAATCCACCCTCGTCCACGCCCTCACCGGTCGCGACCCGGACCGATGGCGGGAGGAGAAGGAACGGGGACTCACCATCGACCTCGGCTTCGCCTGGACGACCCTGCCCGATGGCACCGAGGTCTCCTTCGTCGACGTCCCCGGCCATGAGCGGTTCATCAAGAACATGCTGGCGGGAGTCGAGGCGATCGACGTCGCCCTCCTCGTCGTCGCCGCCGACGAAGGGTGGATGCCCCAATCCGAGGAGCATGCCGCCGTCCTCGATCTCCTCGGTGTCCGACGGGGAGTGGTCGCCCTCACGAAGGTGGACCGAGCCGACGACGAGCTCGCCGAACTGGCCGCCTTGGAGGTGGAGGAGCGCCTCGAGGGACTGACCCTGGCAGGCTCGCCGATCATCCCGGTGGCTGCACCGCTCGGCCTCGGCGTCGACCGATTGGTGGCGGCGCTGGGCGAGCAGGTCGCCGCCCTGCCACCGGCCCCGGAAGGCCGACCTCGGCTCTGGGTCGACCGTTCCTTCACCGTCGCCGGCGCCGGGACCGTCGTCACCGGCACCCTCTTGGACGGCTCCCTCACCGTGGGCGACCAGGTGACGGTCTGGCCGGGGGCTCATACGGCGCGGATCAGAGGGCTCCACACCCACGAACGCCCCGTCGAGCGGGTCGGTCCCGGCCGACGGGTGGCGGTGAACCTCACGGGGGTGGACCGGGCCGACATCGCGCGGGGATCCATGCTGGGACTCGTCGACCAGTGGGAGGTCACGAAACGGGTGTTGGTCGCGATCCGCACCGCCCGCTACGTCACCGACTTCTCCGACCGGGGCGCCTATCACCTCCACGTCGGGAGCGGCGCCCAGTCGGTCCAGGTTCGGGTGCTGGACGACGCCGCCGATCCGATCCCGGCGCTGGTCGAGCTGACCCGCCCGTTGCCCCTCCGGGTCGGTGATCGGTTCATCCTCCGGGAAGTGGGACGACGGGCCGTCGTGGCGGGAGGACGGATCGTCGACCCGGCTCCGCCTCGGCGCAGCCGCGACGCCCGCCGGGCCTTCACGTCTCTGATGGCGGTCGTCGACCATCCCGATGCGGTGGCGGCGGCGCTCCTGGACGTGCGGGGTCTCGACCGGCTGGATCGACTCGGGCGACATTCGGGAGGGGGGCGCCCGCCGGGGGAGACCGTGGTGGGAGCGACGGCGGTGGCCCCGGGCGAACGATCCGAGATCCAGCGGGTGCTCCTGGAACGGGTGCGACGCCATCACCGGGACCATCCTCTCCGCCCCGGCATCTCCGTCGCCGAGCTGGCGGGAGCCGTCGATCTCGATCCCGACCTGGTCGCCGCGCTGGCCGCCCGAACCGAGGGACTGGTCGTCGATGGCGGGCTGGTCGCCGCCGCAGGGTTCGCCGGGACGATGTCCGACGAAGACGAGGCTCGCTGGGAGGAGGCCCGGGCACACCTGGAGGCCGCCGGACGCACCCCGCCCCGACTCTCCGAGCTGGGGCTCGACACCGAGCTGGTCCACGCTCTCGAACGACGCGGCTCCCTCGTCAGGGTCGCACCGGACCTCGCCTATCTGCCCGAGCGGCTCGACGAGCTCGTCTCGGTGATCCGCGCCATGCCGGGACCCTTCACGGTCTCCGAGTTCCGGGAGGCGGCGGAGGTGTCCCGGAAGTACGCGGTACCGCTGTTGGAGTGGGCCGACCGCCGGGGAATCACCGTCCGGATGGGGGACCGACGGCGCGTCCGCTGAGCGGGCCGGGCGATGGGGAGCGGGCCGGGCGTGTCAGCTCGCGGCGCCGGCGGCGAAGCGTTCGCGTCGGTCGGCCTCGGTGAGCCCGCCCCAGATGCCGTAGGGCTCACGGATGGCGAGGGCGTATTCGGAGCACTCCTTCACGACCGGGCAGACGTTGCAGATGGCCTTGGCTCGTGCCTCGCGTCGCTCTCGGTCGTCCTTGCGTTCAAAGGTGCTGGGCGGAAAGAAGAGGTGGGCGTGGTTGCCACGGCAGAGGGCGCGTACCTGCCAGTCGTCCGAAAGCCTCACGGAACCTCCCTTCGCGTCCTTGTGGGGTCCCAGCGACCCTACTCGCGAGCTCCCAGAATCCGCCAGGGAAAAACTGGAAGGAATCGAGATCATTTTTCGCGATCTCGCGGGGACGCCTCCGAGCCTCCCCGATGCGGGGCGTTCCCCTCCAACGGATCGACCTCGAGAACCCACCCGTCGACGCCGGTCACCACGATCGCGTCCCCGGGGCCGATCCCCGCCTCGCGATGGGCGGTCCCCTGCCATCGCGCCCCATCCACCTCGACGACGCCGTCGGGATCCAGCGCCTCGACGGCCACCCCCGTCCGACCGACCAGATCCTCCCGGCCGATGGTCGGCGTGGACAGCCGCGAACGCGCCACCGTGGGCATCGCCAGGAGGAAGAAGAACCCGGCGGCGACCACGGTGAGCACCACCCCAGGAACACCCGGCGAGATCTGCGGAGCCCCGTCGGTGAAGAAGAACCCCGTCACGGCCAACACCGCCAACGAGCCGCCCGTCAACACCGCCGAGCCCCCCCGCTGATAGGAGAGGATCAGCACCCCCATCGCGCCCACCACCAGCGCCACCGCCCACCATCGCACGGGGAGCACGGCCATCCCGTACCCCGCCAGCCCCACGGAGAGCGCCGCCGTCGCCGCCGCCAGACCGGGACCGATCGCGTAGAACTCGAAGGCAGCCACCGCCAGCCCCGCCACCAGCAGGAACAGCGCCACCTCGGGTCGAAGCGGGAGACGGAGAAACTTGCTGAGCGGATCCGGCTCCCGGATCACCGTCGGCAACACCGTCACCCCTTCCCGACCGTCAGGACCGACGAAGGGCCGGACCGTGGACAACACCACTTCCCGTCCCCCCACCTCCAGGGACCGACCGTCGAGCTCCTGGAGGAGCTGACGCAACGAGGGCACGGTCTCGTCCACCAGCCCGGGGATCGGCCCCTCGACCCGAACGACCTCCGAGGCGAGCTCCGACGGAAGCCCCGACGCCAGCGGAGGTTCGTCTCCGCCCGCCCGGGTCGGAGCCAGGTAGCCGACCTCGACTCCCGGCGCGGCGACCCGGAGCGGCGCCAGGGCCACGAGCTGCGCCACCCCCCCGTAGGCCCGGGCGGGTTCGGGACCGACCCACACGACCAGAGGCACCGGAGGTGCTTCCACGAGCGAAGCCAGCGCCTCCAGCTTCTCCATCGACGCCACCGCCCCTGGAGCGTCGATCTGCAGGACGACGACCTCCACGGTGCCGCTCTCGGCCGCCCCTCGGACGGCGTCCAACACGAAATCGACCGCCCGGTCGTCCAACACCCCGCGCAGATCGACGACCTCGACGGTCCGCTCCTCCTGGGCGGCACCGGAACCGGCCGTGGCGAGCATTGCCAGGCCGACGAGGAGGAGGAGAAGGGGAACACGACGGAGCACGGGAGGCGATGTTAGGGAAGCCGGAAGGCCTCCCCGCCGTCGGCGCCGCGACCCACGACGACTACAGTCTCGGACGATGCCGAAGCTGCTTCTCGTCGCCGACACGACCTGGGTCCACAACGACGTGCTCGCCGCCCTCGGCGACCCGGATTTCGAGGTCGAGATCTGCGAGGACCCTCGCCAGGCGACGGAGAGGGTCGCATCCGATCCTCCCGACGTCGTCCTCGTCGACATGCAGATCGGGAGCATGGGAGGCATGGCGGTGACCCGAGCCCTCGAGGACGCCGTCGCCGAGGGGGAGATCCCCGAGATCCCCGTCGTCCTCCTCCTCGATCGTCACGCCGACCACTTCCTGGCGCGACGTGCCGGCGCCTCCGCCGCCCTCACGAAACCCTTCACCCCCCAAGACCTCAGGCTGGTGTTGACGGAGTTGCTCCCCGTTGGCGGCTGACCACTCCAGACCATGACCGCCGGCCAGATCGGACTTCTGGCGATCTTGGCGGCGTGCATCCTCCTGTCCGGTTTCTTCTCCGGATCCGAGACCGCCTTCGTCGGCATCCCCCGGGAACGGGTCCGGAACCTCGCCGACCAGGACCCCCGGGGCCGTCGACTCCGCTCCCTCGTCGACGACATCGAGACCACCCTCGGTACGCTGCTCGTCGCCAACAACTTCGTGAACATCCTGGCGGCGTCGGTGGCCACCATCCTCGCCATCGACCTGGTCACCGCCCTCACCGACGAACAACGAGGTGAGGCCCTCGGACCGTGGGTGGCGACCTTCGTCGTCACCGCCATCATCCTCGTCGCCGGAGAGATCACCCCGAAGACCCTCGCCGCCCGCCATCCCGACCGCTTCGCCCTGGCGGTGGCCCCCGCCATCTGGGCTCTCAGCCGGACCCTGAGCCCGATCGCCCGGGTGTTCCTCGCCATCAGCCGCCGGATCCTCCGGGTCGCCGGCGTCCATCGCCTGCCGCGCACCGGTGCCACCGAAGCCGACATCCTCGCCCTGGCGGTGCTGGGAGAAGAGACCGGAGCGATCGAACGGGCCGAGCTCGACATCATCGAATCCCTCTTCGAGCTGGCGGACCAGCCGATCCGTGACGTGATGACCCCTCGGGTCGAGGTGGTCGCGTTGGAGGCCGGAACCACCGTCGCCGCCGCCGAGGCGGCCATGACCCGGCACCGTCACTCCCGGTTCCCGGTGATCACCCCCGGAGGCAGCCTCGACGACATCGTCGGCATCCTCTACGTGAAGGATCTCATCGGCGGCATCGACGCCGACCGTCCCATCGAGGAGTTCGTCCGAGAACCCCACTACCTGCCCGAGAGCATGTCCGTGCTGACGGCGCTCCAGCACATGCGTCGGCGGCGGCTCGGCTTCGCCCTCGTGCTCGACGAGCACGGCGGCGTCGACGGCGTCATCACGATCAAGGACCTCATCGCCGAGCTGGTCGGCGAGATCCAGGACGA
>JALSJV010000316.1 GCA_026989215.1 Acidimicrobiia bacterium
CAACACCTCTCGGGCACCGAGGCCCTCGCCTACGTGCGGAGCCGACGTCAGAGCAACGACTACAACCGGATGGGGCGGCAGCGCTGCTTCCTGACCGCGCTCGCCGCCCAGGTCGACGTCCCCAGCCTGCTCCGGGGCCTGCCCGCTCTGCTGCGGACCGTGGAGGAGAACGTCCTCACCGACATCCCCGTCGAGGCGCTCCCCGACCTGATCGAGCTCGCGGGAGAGGTGGACGCCACCGACGCCCTCGTCGTCGGCTTCGGGCCTCCCGACTGGATCGTGGGTCGTACCTCCGACCGCTACCCGATCCCCGACGTGGAGAAGATGCGAGCGGCCGTCCAGCTCGCCATCACCGACCCCGAGGCGGCCCGGCTCGAATACGGTCTCACCGCCGCCGCCGATGCCTGCGGATTCGGGGAGGACCCGACGACGCCTCCGGAGAGCACCACGACCACCTCGTCGACGACCACCAGTCTGCCTGCGGCGACGTCCTCTACGGTCGGCGGTTGAGACGGGGACGTCGTCCCAGGGCGGCGAGGGGAGTCCTCAACAGGATCCACAGGTCGAGGAGGAACGACCGGTGCTCGACGTAGTAGAGGTCCCAGTAGGCCCGCTCCGGATAGGTGAGCGCCGAGCCGCCCATCACCTGGGCCAGGCCGGTCACTCCCGGCCGGACCCGATGCCGGGCCTGCGCCTCGGGCCCCAGGAGATCCGCTTCCTCGGGTACGAGGGGCCGGGGACCGACGAGGGACATGTCGCCGCGGATCACATTCCACAGGTTGGGGAGCTCGTCGAAGGACGTGGTGCGGAGCCACCGGCCCACCCGGGTCACTCGAGGGTCGTCGTCGATCCAGAGCGCAGGCCCGGTTCCGTGAGGGTCGGGGTCGATCCAGCCCACGTCGGCGACCTGGGCGAGATGGTCGCGGAGGGGCTCGTCGCCGACCCCGGACTGCATGGACCGGAACTTGATCATCGTGAACGTCCGTCGGCTCTTGCCGACCCGTTCCTGGCGGAACAGCACCGGACCGGGAGAGTCGAGCTTCACGGCCACGGCGACGATGAGCTGGAGGGGCAGGGTGACGGCCATCAGCGCACCGCCGACGACCATGTCCATCGCCCGCTTCACCAGGTCGTACCCGGAGTCGGGAGCCTCCGGACCTGCCAGCTCGGCTGCCACCAGCACCGCGACGAGCGCGGCGAGCTCGCCCGTCAGGACCGCGGCGGTGACCCGGGTGGCGGCGTCGGCGGGGACGACCACCAGCGTGAGCCCTCCGACGGCCAGCGCGAAGGTCCAGGCAGCCGCCAGCTTGCCGGTGGCACCCAGGGCGATGAGGACCTGGTCGAGGAAGATCGAGGCTGCGGCCAGGGCGCAGGCGGCGACGGCCAGACCGGCGACGGTGGGAGACGGGCGGAACGCCGGACCGAACAGCAGCTCGATCACCGGGGGCGCCACCGCGGCTCCTCCCAGATAGGCGACGGGAGCGACGAGGAGCCCGGCGGCGCCCAGTCGGTGGGACCAGCGGCGGAGCTCGTCGCGGGCGTCCCGGGCGACGAGTTTCGTCAACCCGGCGAGAAGTCGGGCCGCCAGGTTCTGGGCCAGGAGGAGGGGAGCCCGGGCGAGGGAGAAGGTGACGAAGACGATCGAGACGACCGACGCCACCCGGGCGGGGTCCGTCTCGAGGGCCCCCGCGACCAGGGGGCCGGTCAGGACGAAGGCTTGGGAGATGGCTCCTGCCAGCACGAATCCGGCCATGAGGGCCCCCGAGCCCGACCGAGGAGGGACCCGCGTCAGGCCTGCCGAGGTCTGGAAGGGTCGGAGCGCGAGGATGAGCAGCGGGGGAAGGGCCACCGCCCAGGCGAAGATGGCGGGATCGGCGGCAGAGAGGAAGGGCATGACCAGCAGCACCCGGAGGGTGGCGGCACCGCCGCTGGCGATGCCGTAGGCGAGATAGCGACCACGACCCGCCAGGGCGCCTCGACCCAGGGCGAAGAGGGCGTGGGTGGCGACCACCGCCCCCCCGATCAGGACGAACGTCGCGTCACCCCCGAAGAACCGTTGGAGGGTGGCGGCGACGAACCCGACCATCGCCGCCAGTGCCACGACGATCGTCACCGAGATCGAGCGACGGTCGTGAGCGTCGGGCGCGCCTCCCCGGGCGAGGGTGAGTCGACGAACGGTGAGCAGCTCGACCGGGGTGAGGAGCACCGCCAGGATCAGGGAATGCGCGGACAGCAACGCGGCGACGGGCGCGAAGCCCTCGTCGCCGAGAGCCCGGCCGCCGAGCACCTGAAACCCGTAGGCGGCGAGCCCGGCGACGAGGGACCCGGCGGCCATGGCGACCGTGCCGTCCCGCGCCATGCGGCGGGCGATCGCCGCCGGCGCCTCGGTGTCGACGGCACCGCCGCCGGTGGCGTCCGCGATGGCGTCGGTCACGGCGTGACGAGACGTCCGTTCTTCCATACGTGGATGATCCGTTCCGGGTCGGCCAGCACACTCACGTCGGCGACGGGGTCCCCGGCCACGGCGATCACGTCCGCCACGTGGCCGGCCGCCAAGATGCCGCTCTGGGGTGCCTGCGGGCCGACGGTGAGAGGGCCGTTGGCGGTCGCGGCCTCGATGGCCTGCAGGGGGGTCATGCCCAGTTCCGTGAGGAGCCTCAGCTCCTCGGCGTTCCTCCCCACCTCATCGACGACGAAGATGTCGGTGCCCAGGGCCATCGGGACGCCCGCTTCGATGGCGAGCCGGAGCGCCTCGGCGTGCCGGTCGGCGATGGCCGTGATCTTCTCATGGGCGTAGGACGGCATTCCTCGGGCGCGTCCCGTCTCGAGCAGGTATTCGACGATGAAGCGGGTTCCGACGAGGACCGCACCCGTCTCGAGCATCAGCTCGACGGCCTCGGCGTCGAGGTAGGTGCCGTGCTCGATCGTGCGGACACCGGCCTCCAGCGCCGCCATGATGCCCGGCTTGCCGTGGCAGTGGGCGGCGACGACACGATCGGCTCGGGCCGCCTCCTCCACGATGGCGGCGAGCTCGGCCCTGGAGAACTGCTGGTGGATCGGGTGGTCGATCTGGCTCATCACGCCCCCGGAAGCGCACACCTTGATGACCTTGGCTCCCAGACGGAGTTGCCGCCGCACCTGGCGGCGGCAGTCGTCGGGCCCGTCACAGAGGCCGGCGGCTCCGAAATGGCGTTCGAAGAGGTCGCGGACGTGGTGCTCGCCGAGGGCGTGGATGTCGGCATGGCCGCCGGTCTGTGAGAGGAAGGCGCCGGCGGCGTAGATGGTGGGTCCGTCCAGCGTCCCCTCTTCGACCGCCCGGGCGAGGAACGTCCCGTAGCCGCCCACCTCCCGGACGCTCGTGAACCCCCTTCGGAGGAGACGCTCCGCCGACCGTGCCGCCCGCAGAACCCCGAGGTGGGGAGGCATGGTCGTCAACGCCTCGATGTTCGCCGTCTGGAGGCCCAGGAAGTGGGCGTGGGTCTCCCACATCCCGGGCATCACCGTCGGGACCTGCACCACGTCGGCGTCGGGTGTCTCGGGGGCGCCTTCGGTGGGGCCGGCGTAGGTGATCGTGTCGCTCTCCAACACGACGGTGCCGTTCCTCACGGGATCGCCGCGTCCGGGAACGAGCAGGTCGGCCTCGATGCGGGTGATGGACGCCATGACGGGGGACGGTAGCAACCGCCGGGGGCGGCTCGTGGCTCTCCGTCTCGTCCAGGAATGGGGGACTCGTCCAGGAATGGGGGATGACCGGGAGGCGTCGCCGACGACGATGCCACAGCCGAACCCCCTCGCCGTGGCCGTCTCGATCGACGGGGCGCATCGCCGTCTCCGGGCGTCCCGATACGGGAAGGGGGCTGTCATACTCGGCTGGTCGACGAAGGGCACGTCATGCGAATCGAGGCGCATCATCCCCACGGCTCCGAACCGGCGCTGCGTGCCGTGTACCGTCGCTGGCACCGACGGCGTCTCATCGGTCGGATGTGGGACGGAGACCCCCGCCTCTGGTCCCATGAGCCCACGTTCGAGATCGCCAATCGCCTCGGGTGGCTCCGGCTGTACGAGACGATGCGGCCTCGCCTCACCGAGCTGGAACGGGTCGCCCGGCTCGGAGACGACGCCGACGACGTGGTCCTGGTCGGGATGGGGGGATCCAGTCTCGCCCCGGAGGTCTTCGCCCGGGTGCTGGGTCCGGTTCCCGGCAGGCCTCGTCTCACGGTCCTCGACTCCACCCACCCCGACGCGGTGAGGGCGGTCGTCGAGCGGATCGACCCCGGCCGGACCGTGTTCGTGGTCTCGTCGAAGTCGGGTACGACCCTCGAGACGATGTCGCTGTTCCGCACCCTCTGGGCCGCGGCCGGGGGGCGGGGCGACGGGTTCGTGGCGGTGACCGACCCCGGGACTCCCCTCGCCCTCATGGCCGCCGAACGCGGGTTCGCGGCGATCGTCACCGCGCCGCCGGACGTCGGTGGGAGATACTCGGCGCTCACCCCCTTCGGCCTCTGTCCGGCGGCGCTCGTGGGAATCGAGCCCGCCGAGCTGCTCGACCGAGCCGCCGACCTGGCGGCCCGGGCACGTCGTCATCCGTCGGAGGCCACCGTGGATCTCGGTGCCCGCTGGGGGGTGTTCGCGGCCACCGGCAGAGACAAACTCACGTTTGTCACCTCCGAACGGCTGGCGGCGTTCCCCGCCTGGCTGGAGCAGCTCGTGGCCGAGAGCCTCGGGAAGGACGGGACGGGGATCGTGCCGGTGGCGGGGGAGCCCCTCCGGGCGCTCGACGGGTACGGCTCCGATCGTCAGTTCGTCTCATATCGTCTCGCCGGTGAGCCCGATCCGGTCCCGGCCGGACTCGTGGATGGCCATCCGCTGGTCGCCATCGTGTTGGACGATCCCTCGGAGATCGCCGCCGAGATGCTGCGGGCGGAGCTGGCGACGGCGGCGGCCGCCGAGATCCTCGGCGTGCATCCCTTCGATCAGCCCGACGTGGAGGCGGCGAAACGGCTCGCCCGCCAGGCGATGGCGGACGGGTCGGCGCCCTCCGACATCGTGGCGACCAGGCCCGGGTTCGACGATCTCGAGGCCGCGTTCGCGCGGCTGCTCGACGACGCTCCCTCCGGTTCCTACGTGGCGTTACAGGCCTTTCTCGCCCCCTCGCCGAGCACCGACGCGCTCCTCCGGCGCCTGCGGGCGGCGGTGGGGGAGCGCACGGGGTTCGCGACCACGCTCGGATACGGACCCCGGTTTCTCCACTCCACCGGACAGCTCCACAAGGGTGGGCCGGACAGCGGGATCTTCATCCAGCTCGTGGACCGTCCGGCGGACGATCTGTCGGTCCCCGAGACCGGGTTCACCTTCGGTCGGCTCATCGCCGCTCAGGCGGCGGGGGACCACCAGGCGCTGGTGGCCGCAGGTCGAAAGGTCCTGCGGATCGACCTCGGCTCGGAGGTGACCGGCGGTCTCGAGGCCTGCGTGGAGGCGGTGTCGTGAGCGCTCGGGCCTGGGCGGACACGGTCCCCATCGACCCGTACCTGTTCGTGATCTTCGGAGGCACGGGAGACCTCGCGCGCAGAAAGCTCCTCCCCGCCTATTTCCGGCTGCTCCGACGTCGCGGCTTCGCCGACGTCGGCAAGGTGCTGGGGGTGGCGACCCGGGAGATCGGCGACGCCGAGTACCAGGAGCTGGCGGCGAAGGCCCTGGTCGAAGCGGGGATCGACCCCGACGAGGCGGGCAGGTGGTGCCGGGAGCATCTGCGCTACCAGCCGGTCGCCGCCGGCTTCCCCGCCCTGGCCGAACGTATCGACGAGATCGAGCAGGACGCCGGTCTCGGCGGCAACCGGGTCTTCTACCTGGCGCTTCCCCCGTCGGCGTTCGCCGACACCGTCGCCGGTCTGGGCGCGACGAACCTCCATCGAGGCCCCGGCTGGACCCGGGTGGTGGTGGAGAAGCCCTTCGGTCGCGACCTCGAGTCGGCGAGGCGGCTGAACGGGATCCTCCACCGTTGGTTCGACGAGTCTCAGATCTTTCGCATCGACCACTACCTCGGCAAGGAGACGGTGCAGAACCTCCTGGTCTTTCGCTTCGCCAACACGTTGTTCGAGAGCGTGTGGAACCGTGACCGGGTGGAGACCGTGCAGATCACCGTCGCCGAGTCCTTGGGCCTGGAGGGGAGGGCGGGCTACTTCGAGCGGGCGGGGATCGTGCGTGACATCGTCCAGAACCACGCCCTCCAGGTGCTGTCGCTGGTGGCGATGGAGGCACCCGTTCGCATGGGGGCGGCGTCGATCCGAGACGAGAAGGTGAAGGTCCTCCGGGCGATCTATCCGCTGCGTCCGGAGCAGGTGGTCCGGGGTCGGTACACGGCCGGTCGAGTGGGCGGCGTCGCCGTCCCCGGCTATCTGGAGGAGGAGGGTGTGGCGCCGGACTCGGTGACCGAGACCTTCGCGGCCCTTCGGTTCGAGATCGACAACTGGAGGTGGAAGGGGGTGCCCTTCGTCGTTCGGGCCGGGAAACGTCTCCCCCGCAAGCTCACCCAGGTGGCGGTCTCGTTCCGTGAACCCCCGGTGTGTCTCTTCGACACCGACGAGTCCTGTCAGGTCCATGCGAACGTCCTGTACATCACCCTGCAGCCGGACGAGGGCTTCGACCTCGCCTTCGACGTGAAGCAGCCCGGGGAAGGGTTCGAGCTTCGAACCCAGACGCTCCGTTTCCGCTACGCCGAGGTGTTCGGCGATCTTCCCGGTGCCTACGAGACCCTCCTCGCCGACGTCCTATGCGGGGATCAGACCCTGTTCGTCCGCTCCGACGAGGTGGAGGAGGCGTGGCGGATCCTGGGCCCGGTCCTCGACCTGGAGGAGCCTCCCGAGGAGTATCCGGCCGGATCGTGGGGTCCGGTGTCGGCCGAACGTCTCGTCACCGGCTGGTTGGTCCACTGACGAGGCGGCGACGGGTGCCCTCACCGTCCCGGATTCGGGGGGAGCTCGTCGACCGCACCGCCGCGGCGATCGGGCTCAGGAGGCGGCGACGCGTCTCAGCTTACGGATCCGGGCTCGGCTCTCCCGCATCTTGGCGATCGCCTTCGATTCGATCTGGCGGACCCGTTCCCGGGTGACGTTGAAGTGGCGTCCCACCTCGTCGAGGGTCTTCGGCTCCGATCCGCCGAGCCCGTATCGCATCTCGATGACGGTGCGTTCCCGCTCGTTGAGCTGGTCGAGGAAGTCTCCGAGGTCGCCGAGTCGGAGGCTCATCAGCACCGCCTCGAAGGGGAGGGCCGAGTCTTCGTCCTCGATGAAATCCCCGAGGACCGCCGAGTCTTCGCCGACCGGCTCGAAGAGGGAGAGCGGCTCGGGCGCGACCCGCTTCGCCTCCACCACCTTGGCGACGTCGAGCCCGGCCTCGGCCGCGATCTCCTCGTCCGTCGGGGCTCGGCCCATGCGTTTGAGGAGATCGGCTTCGGCGTTCTGCACCTGGGTGATCGTGTCCATCATGTGGACGGGGACCCGGATCGTCCGGCTCTTGTCGGCGATCGCCCTGGTGATGGCCTGACGGATCCACCAGGTGGCGTAGGTGGAGAACTTGAAGCCCTTCCGGTACTCGAACTTCTCGACGGCTCTGATGAGTCCCAGGTTCCCCTCCTGGATGAGGTCGAGGAAGGGGAGACCGGAGTGCTGGTACCGCTTGGCGATGGAGACCACCAGGCGGAGGTTGGCCTGGATGAAGCGACGGCGTGCCGCCCGGCCCTCCTCGACCGCTCGCTCCAGCTTGCGTCGCTCGGCACGGCTGAGCCCCGAGCGTTCGGCGAGGGCGGCTTCGGCCTTCCGGCCCCGTTCCATCGCCTTGGCCAGCTCGACCTCCTCTTCGGCGGTGAGCAGCTCGAAGGTACCGATGCCGTCGAGGTACTGCCGGACGGTCTCGTCGCTGGCGTCGAAGCCATTCATTCGGGGTGTTTTCATCGCCAGTGTCGGCCTCCGTCGGTCCTGGGCGCCCTCTCCGTCTCTCCCGGCGCCGTAGTCCCCGTATCGGCTCCGTCAAGGGAAAAGTTGAGGACCTTGTGGAGGTCGGGACGTGAACGATTTCGCCCCGGTACGTAACATGGACGTGCCAGGGCGTTTAGCTCAGTTGGAAGAGCGCTTCCCTTACAAGGAAGAGGTCGGCGGTTCGAACCCGTCAACGCCCACCCGGGGCTCCGGCGACGTCTCGGCCTCGACGGAGGGGATGGGGCGGTCCCAGCGGACACGCCACCTAGGATCCCGAGGATGTTGGTCTCCGATGTGCTCGAACGGCTGGGAACGGCGGCACCGTGGAGCGACGCCGCGGCCTGGGACGTCACCGGACTCCAGCTCGGCGATCCCGGGGCGAAGGTGCGCCGGATCGGGGTCTGTCACGAGGTGACCGAGGAGGTGGTGGCGGCCGTTGAGGAGCGGCCCG
>JALSJV010000317.1 GCA_026989215.1 Acidimicrobiia bacterium
GTCCTACTGCACGCCCCGACTGATCCGGCGTCGGGCCGGGCGCCCCATGCGTGCCGACAAGGTCTGCCCCCCGGCGGAGCCTGCCCGGAAGGAGGGACCGGTTCCGTCCCGGAACCCTCCCCGGTGGTGGCCTCCAGGTCTACCGCGGTTCACGGGTCCGTCCCGGCGTGACGGTCGCGGGCTACTCGCCGAGCGGCCTCGGTGAACTGGCCATTCCCTCCCTTCCCCGCTCCGATCCGCGAACATCGTCGGCCATGACCGCCCGGCTCTACCCGCCCACCCTTCCCGCCGACGTCCCTTCGTCGGAGCGGCGGGTGTGGGAGGCGCTGGCCCGTCTGCCCGACGGGTGGCGGGTGTTCCACGGGGTGGCCTGGCAGGCGCTGCGGCGGGGGACGCCGGGGGACGGGGAGGCCGATTTCGTCCTCCTCCACCCGGACCGGGGTCTGGTGGTGGTGGAGGTGAAGGGCGGCGACATCCGCCTGGTGGACGGCGTCTGGTACACGGGAGATCGGCGAGGCTCGGAGCATCGGATCGACCCGTTCGGACAGGCCACCGCCTCGAAACGGGCGCTGCTGGCCTACCTGCATGAGACGGTCCCCGACCTGGGATGGCTCCCGGCCGGCCATGCCGTCTGGTTCCCGTTCCTGGACGTCGACCGGACCCTCGGCCCGGCCGCCCCCGCCGAGCTGATCCTCGACCACGGCGACCTCCACGACCCCGAAGCGGCCGTGGAGCGGATCTGCGCGCGCTGGGAGCTGGACGGCGGCCTCGACCCGACCCAGGTGGAGGCGATCACCCTCCGCCTCGCCCCCACCGTCGAGATCCGCCACACCCTCGCTCTCGACCTCGACGACATCGACACCCGCATCGTCGAGCTGACCCGCACCCAGCAGCGGGCCTTCGCCGGGCTGCGGAGCGCTCGGCGGGTGATCGTGTACGGCGGGGCGGGCACGGGCAAGACGGTGCTGGCGGTCGGCCGGGCCCGGCGTCTCGCCCAGGAGGGTTACCGGGTGCTGCTCACCTGCTTCAACCGTCCCCTCGGCGACCGGCTGGCCGCCCAGTTCGGGGAGGGCGACCCGGTGGCGGCGGCATCGTTCCATCGGCTCGCCTACCGGTGGGTGGACGAAGCCGACCTGGTGTGGCCGACGGATCCGACCTCGGACTGGTGGGATGACGAGGCCGCCGACCTGGTGGTGGAGGCTGCCGACCGCCTCGGCCTCCGTTTCGACGCGGTGGTGGTGGATGAAGGCCAGGATTTCGCCCCGTCGTGGTTCCTGGCGCTGGAGGCGCTGCTGGCCGATCCGGCGGTCGGCCAGTTCGTCGTCTTCGCCGACCCGCACCAGGTGATCTACCGGGACGGGTGGGAGCCTCCCTACGACGCCGTCGAATACCACCTGGATCTGAACGTCCGCAACACCCGTCCGATCGCCACCGCGGTGGCGGAGATGATCGGAGCCGACGCCCCCTCCGAGGGGATCGACGGCCCCCCGGTGGAGACGGTCGTGACCGACGACTGGGACCGGCTCGGGAGGACGGTGAGCCGGGTGGTCCACCGCCTGGTCCGAGAGGAGGAGGTCGAGCCTTCCTCGGTGGTGGTCCTCACCCAACGCCGAGACGACAAGGATCTGCTCCTCTCCGACACCCTCGCCGGGCTCCCCACCGGCGAGCTCGGGTCGGACGCCCCGATCGTCGTGGAGACGATCCACCGGTTCAAAGGCCTGGAATCCGACGTCGCCGTCGTGGTCCTCCGCAACCTGGAGGGGACACTGAGCCGAACCCTGGCCTACATCGGGATGAGCCGCGCCCGAGCGCACCTGATCGTGGTGGGACCGGCGGAGGTGGTGGAGAAGGTGAAGATGGGGGCGAGTCCCGTCTCCGAAGCGGTCCACGAAAGAGAAGCCGGCGGTTCCAGATCGGAGTTGGACCAGCAGGGACGAGCTGATGCGGCTCGCCGGTGACGGCCGAACCGGACTCCGGCTGCGCAAGGATGCGAATCGGTCGAGTCATCCAGGGGAGGTGCCGATACGGAACCGTCGGGCAGGAACCGAGGAGCCGTCATGACGATCCCCATCACCACAGCCCAGAAGGTCAGCCTTCGCGATGTCTGGCCACACGAGCAGCAGGACTTCTCACGATGGCTGGTCGAGAACATCGCCTTCCTCAACGACCATCTCCCTTTCGAGGTGGTCGCCGAATCCCTCATCGCGGAAGCTCCGGCCGGCCCTTTCGCCGTCGACGTCGTCGGGGATGCCATCGACTCCGAGTCGGGCGAAACCTTCAAGGTGGTGATCGAGAACCAGCTCGAACAGACCGACCACCGCCACCTCGGACAGATCCTCACCTACCTGGCGGCCTATGACGCCAAGGCGGCGATCTGGATCTCGGCGGGAGCTCGACCAGAACACGCCCGGGCGGTCCAGTGGCTCAACGACGAATCCACCATCGACGCGTGGTTGTTCGACATCGAAGTGATCCGTATCGCAGACTCTCCCGCGGCACCGATCCTCCGGCGGATCATCGGTCCGTCGGCTCTCTCGGTTCGGGCGAAGCTGGAGCGACGGGAGTCGGAGGCGGTGAAGAGGCTCCGCCGAAACTTCTGGCAGGTGGTCCTCCCCCTCGTGCAGCAGGCGACCGGCGACCTGGGGGTCTTCGCGAACCGCAGCCCCAGCGGAAACCCCTACGTCTCTCAGAAGGCCGGCGGGCCAGCCAACGCACACTGGCAGGTATGGGCCACATCTTCGGGCACATGGCTGTGCCTCCGATTCCACGGTGACGACAAAGCCGAGACGATGCACTACTTCGAACAGCTCGTAGAACGGCGGGACGAGTTCGATCACGCCTTCGGTGAACCGCTGACGTGGAATCCGCTTCCCGACAGCAAGGGCGCCGTGATCCGATGGGACAACCCAGTCGACGGAGGTTTCCAGTCCGACCCCGACGCCTGGGAACGAGCCGGAGAGGTTCTGGCGGATCGGATGCGGCGGTTCGTCGAGGTGTTCGCCCAACCGGTCGCCCAGCTTCGCCCCTACCGATACGGGAAGGAGTGACGCAGCCCCGTCTCGACCAGGAAACCCGGGGACCGTGACCGCAGCCGTTTCTCTTCCACGAGCACGATCCCCCAAATCGATGCCAGGCCCTTCCCTTCGGTCACACCCCCTTCACACCGTCGGCGGCGTCGATCCGGTGGGCGCAGACGTCGTCGAGGACGCACGCCCGACACCGCGGTTCGGAGGGGCGGCACCAGGTGCGGCCCACCACCCAGGCGGGAGCGTCGAGCGCACCGGGCCGCTCGGGATGGATCTCCCGGGCGACACCCACCATGTGGTCGACGTCGTCGTATTCCGCCAGTCCGGTGCGCAGGAACACCCGGCGGACGTGGACGTCGTAGGCGATGTCGGAGCCTTGCATCTGGCGGATCTCAACACCGAAGTCGAAGGCGAGCAGCGCCACCGCCATCGCCGCCTTTTTCTGTCCGATCCCTTCGAACGCTCGGAGCCGCTCTTGAAGCTCGACGGCGGTGGGTCGGTCACCCCAGATCCGTCCGGCGTCTCCCCCGTAGTCGGAGAGCACCCGTTCGGCGGCGGAGAGGATCCAGCGGGGCACGGTGTCGACGAACCGGTGCATCGGGGTCGGCTCTTGGAATGCCAGGACCACCGCTTCGGGGTCGGCGAGCATGCGCCGAGGGTTGAGGTGTCCGAGCCGTCGCGACAGCTCCAACGGAGCCGCCCATGCCTTCTCGGCTCTCACCCCTTGGTCGCACAGCACTCCGATGAGGAAGGCGAAGGGGTCGTCGGCGAGGAGCTGGTTGGCTTCGGGGTCTGCCGTGTATTCGGGGGGGCCGACGTCGGGATGCTTCACGTCGTCGGACTGTCCGAAGGCGACCAGCACCTCGGCGATCATTCGTTTCCTCTCCACCGGCAGGGCGTCGCCGCCCGCAGGCGGCGGTCCTCCACCGGGGGTGGGAGTGTGAGCCGACACCAGGGTGCCGCCTGGGTCATCGGGGCCAGACGGTCGACCGCTGCCGCCGCCCCCACCGGGGTCACGGCGGCGAAGGAGGGCGTGATGCAGCCAGGCGCTGACGTCGTCGACCCGGATCTTCACCGCCATCACCCGTCGGCTGTAGGGAGCGTCGACCTCCGAACGGTGATCGACCACGAAGAACGCCCCGTAGCCGGGCGGAACCTCGTCCCGGGTACGGGCCATCGAACCGTCGGCCTTCTTGATGAGGCTGAGGAGCCCCCGAGTCTTGAGGTAGTCGTCGGCGGCGACCCCTTCGACGACCGGGTCTCCGTCGATCCAGGTGACGGTGTGGACCCGATCGGTTCCGTAGACGTGCCGCGCGCCCACTCCGTGACGGAATACGGCGTCTCGCCCACCGAACCGGCAGGTCCCTTCCCACCCGTGCTGAAACGTCTCGGTGGCGTCGGGCCACCGGTAGGTGAAGGCCCCGATCCGTCGCATCTCGAGGATGACGGGGATGTCGAAGGGGTCCCAGGGATCCCGGCCGGGCTCTGCTGGCTCCTCTCCGGGTGGCTCTTCCCCTGGGCTGGGATCCGGCGCCGCCGGGTCGGTGTGCTGGTCGTACCAGGCGAGCTGTTCGCCGATCCTCAGACCCCGCAGCGGCCACAGCACCCGGAGGCCGGCGGCGTTCAGCCCGCCGATCAGGCCGTGCTCCAGGTAGGCGGCCCCGGCGTGGACTTCGACGGTGAAGACACCGAGGCGGCGGCACAGGTCGACGACCGCCCGGGCGGTCCGCTGGGACCATTCCCGCCGGTAGGCAGGGGTTTCGTCGCGGAGGGACCGGTCGTAGGGTTCGATCACCTGGTCTGGCAGGACCAACCCGTGTTCGGCGGAGAGGATCGCCCAGGGCATCCCGGTCGATTCGGCGTATGCCCTCCGCTTCTGCCAGAGGGGCGAGATGTAGAGGTCCTTCGCGGGTGACGGCACCGGGCGTTTCTCAGCAACGCATCCCACGAGGATGAGACACCGGTCGGGGAGACCCGTCCCCACCGCGGGAGTACCCGACCGGTCGCCCGGCGGTTGAGTTCGGCGCGACCGCCGCCGGAACCGGACCCGCTGTCGCCGAAGATCGGGACTGGCCGTGAACCCGTAGGCCGCCCATCTGGCATGGTTGTGAGCTCGCCCCCACCACGCCGGGTGCTGCCGGGCCGACGGGGGTAGCGGCGCCCCCAGCACCGCCTCCAGTTCCGCCATGTCGAAGGTGACGTCGTCCTCTTCGATGCCGGCGAAGAACTCATCCCACGGGTCGTACTTCCCCACACCCGCAATGTACCGCGCCGGTGTGACAGGCCGCCTCGGTCATCCAGCGGCGACGCCTTCGTCGACGAGGGGAGCAACGACCCTCCAGGTTTCGACGATCTCGCCCACCACCCGGTCCCGGAACGGACCCGGGCCGAGCCGGTATTCCCCGTCGGCCCCGGGGACGGTGCGGAACGCCGGCCAGGTCGCCGTCGACCGTGGGTAGCCGTCCCGACGTCTCTCCAAGAGACGCACGATCCTGGCGTTGAGTTCCGCGCCGCCGTCCAGGGCCCGGTCGCGGCGGACATCTACCCAACGATGCCCAGTCGTGAAGTCGCTGCCCCCATTCTTCCATTCGAGCCCGATCGTCACCGCCGCCTGCCCGGCCGGGAGGAACCAGCCGTCTCTGGCCCAGCCCACCCGCGCCCAGACGACGTTCTTCGGCGACCACCCGGACGTCGTCTCCTGGCAGAGGTGTCGGACGCATTACCTCAAGAACCCGCTCACCAAAGTCCCCAAGGCGCTCGGAGGCGATGCCGGCTCACAATGATGCCGCAGCCGTCTCCGCCCCGACCTTCCGCTGACGAGGTCTGGGCCCAGCACTGCAGGGTCGTCGACCACCACCGGGTGGGGCTCGTCGACGCCGCCGACCACCTCGACCAGGCGGCCTCCGAGATCCTGACCTTCACCGGGTTCCCCCAGGCGCATCGGTCCCAGACCCGGTACCAATAACCCCCAAGAGAGGTTGGACAATCAGCCCCGGCGCCGTGACCGGCGTCGTGGGGATCTTCCCTACCCGGGAGGTGTTCATCCGTCTCGTCGGCGCGCTGGCCGAGCAATCTGATGAGTAGGCCATCGCCCGCCGCTACATGAGCCTCGACAGCCTCGCCCAAGCCCGCATCCGAGCCCTCGAAATCCCAGACCCCGAACCCGAGGGGGTGGCAGCCCTCCAACCAACCGGCTATAACCATGGCCACGAGGCCGACGCGGCATCACTCATACACCACATCCCTGGACGTGACCTCGGAAGCCATCTCAACAGCAACTTTGGACACTCTGTAGGTGCGCCCGCACGAGTTGCCGTCGCCCACGAGCCCTGTACGCGTGAACGCCGTTTTCGTTATTCTCTCTTCCCCTGAGGAGGGTGTGAACGGTGGACAAGGTCGTACAACAGGTTCGGCGCTGGCGCGACGAACTCCTGAATTTGTCCCGTCGCGACCGCGTTCTCTACTACCGGCCCACTAGGTCGACAAGCCTCCTGGTCGAAACGCCAACCCTGGCCGAGGTTGTAGGCCACCTCATGAACTCATCGGCTGGCTGGAAGTTCTACGTACCCCCGGTGGCTGAGGACCTCGAAAAGTGGAAGAGCCGGAATCCTCTGGCCGAGATCAAGGACTCGGACCTCCGGCTCTATCTGCGGAAGCGCGAGACATATGAGCTGCTGACCCACAAGGAGACTCCGCAGCAGGTGGAGCGGGCTCTTCGAGCCCTCGACCGGCGGACAAGACAGGAGTTCATGGACAAGGGCCTCTGGGTACTCTACCTGGCGGCGGGCTTCTTGAGGTGGCAAGACCCGGACACCGATCAGGAGGTGAAGTCACCGCTCGTCCTGATTCCGGTGGAGCTCACCCGAGCCAGCCCCAGAGACGCCTTCCGACTGGTTCGTGCCGAGGAAGAAATAGCCCTCAATCCGGCGCTGGCCGTCCGTATGGAGACCGACTTCAACATAACCCTGCCCAACGACCTTGACGACGAGGATCTCGACATCTCCAGCTACCTCAGCCGTGTGGAGAGCTCGGTTCGAGCTCGGGGATGGCACGTCGAACGCGCATCCGCGATCGACGTCTTCTCCTTCCACAAAGAGGCTATGTACAAGGACCTCAAAGAAAACGAGGCCGAAGTATGCGCGAGCGAGCTCGTCCGAGCACTGGCCCTCGGCTCAGAGAACGATGTGCCACTGACGTTCACTCCCCCATCGGAGGAGGAGCTTGACGAGCGCTATCCCCCCGAGTCGACTGCAACCATCCTCGATGCCGACGCGACCCAGCTCCGCTGCATCGCCGCGGCCCATGAAGGCAACTCGTTCGTCATGGACGGCCCGCCAGGGACAGGCAAAAGCCAGACCATCGCCAACATGATCGCCCAGGCCATGTACGACGGGAAGACGGTGCTCTTCGTCAGCGAGAAGATGGCCGCCCTCGACGTGGTCAAAGCACGCCTCGACACTGTAGGCCTCGGTCACTACCTGCTGGAACTCCACTCCCACAAAGCGACCCGTAAACAGGTCGCCAAGGAGTTGTACAGGACCCTGCAGAGTGTCCCCACTCCCCGGCGGCAGACCTCGGCGGCTGGCCTCCAGAAGCTGAAAAAGAGAAGACGAGAGCTATCCGATCTCGCCGCCGCGTTGAACGAGATCCGCCATCCGCTGGGACGCTCACTGCACCAAGCCATCGGCCGCGTTTCTCAGCTAGAGGAACTTCCTCAGGCACCGCTGGCGGAGGTAGACCCGGAACAGCTCGACCTTGACACGTTCGAGCGGATCATCGCCGTTGCCGGTGACCTGAGCCGAGCCTGGGGACCAGTAGCGCGTGGCGACGCCTTCGCCTGGAGCGGGGTCGACACCTCCTTCTCCTCCGTGGGCGGTAAGCGAGACGCCAAGTCGAGACTGGAGGAGGCGAAAGAGCGAATGCTAGCCCTCCGAGAGGAGGCCGACCGAGTCTCAGAAGACCTCGAACTGTGGTGGAACGACGCCCCGTCCCATGCCGCGAACCTGCTCGACGTGCTCAACTGCCTCCAGAACCGACGGCCAATCCCCGCCGATTGGCTGACGGTCCGGTCCCTTCGGAGAATCCTCGAACGTATCGACCATCTGAGGCGACTCTGCGCCCGCCACAGGCAGGCCGTCGACAAGCTTGTGGAAGCTGTCGGAAACGGGTGGCGAAAGCTGGACCCGGATACGTCAAGTGCCATGGACGGAGCTCTGGACGGACTCGAAAGGGTCACCGTCAAGTGGAAGTTCGGTGCGGATGCGACCCGAAGCACTTTCCGCGAGATGCATGCCTTCGCGGTTTCCAGTCCGGAACGCCTCCAGAACATTCTCAAGACGGGCCAGGAGCTGGCTACCCAGATCGGCATCGCATCGGACGGCCTCACCATGGGG
>JALSJV010000318.1 GCA_026989215.1 Acidimicrobiia bacterium
CGGACCCGGTGCCCGCATCCGGGCGAAGGCGCCCCACGGAACCATCGTCGTCCGCCACAGCCCCACCCGCGTCTACCAGGTGATGCAGCCGCCCGTCGCCTTCGGTCCGCAGATGTTCGTCGAGGACGCCCGCCTGCTGGCGACCGGCGGTCACATCATCGTCGCCGAGGACGGCAAGCTGGTCGGCACGGTCTCCCGGACACGCCTCTCCGAGGCCGGGGCGCGCCGGCAGCTCGCCGAGGTGATGGAGGACCCGATCTTCCTCGCCGCCGACGAACCCGTCGCCGAGGTCGCCCACCTGGTCGGCGGCGATCGGGGATCGCCGATCCCGGTGGTCGACGGCAAGGGGCGACTGGTCGGTATCGTCGACGCCGCGGTCGTCGACCGGGGAGCACGAGGGGTATGACCGGGCCGAGGTTCGACGTGGATGGATTCGACGGCTTGGAGGGCGACGGACGATGAGCGGCGATCGCCTCCACGACACCTGGCTCACCTCGGAGCGCATCGTCCCCCGCCGGATCCTCCGCCCCCTCCTCCGCTTCACCCATGTGGAGGCTTCGGGCGGGGTCGTCCTGCTCATCGCCGCCATCCTGGCCCTGATCTGGGCGAACGCCCCCTTCGGTGAGAGCTACGAGCGGTTCTGGGAGACGACCGTCGTCCTCGACATCGGGGAGAACCTGAAGATCGAAGAGACCCTGCGGGGGCTCGTCAACGACGGCCTCATGACGATCTTCTTCTTCGTCGTCGGGCTGGAGATCAAACGGGAGCTCGTCGTGGGCGAGCTGCGGGATCCCCGCCGGGCCGCGCTCCCGGCGATCGCCGCCCTCGGCGGAGTGGTGCTTCCGGCCCTCATCTACATCATCGTCACCGCGGGGACCGGAGCCGAGGCCGCCCGCGGATGGGGCATCCCGATGGCGACCGACATCGCCTTCGCGGTCGGGGTCCTCGCTCTGCTCGGCTCCCGGGTGACGGTCGGGGCGAAACTCTTCCTGCTGGCCTTGGCGATCATCGACGACATCATCGCCATCGCCGTGATCGCCATCTTCTACACCTCCAAGCTCTCGATCCCCTGGCTGACCCTCGGCATCATCGGCCTGGCGGCGGTCTGGGTGGCGACCAAGGTGGGGATCCGCTCCACCGGCTTCTACGTGGTCCTCGGGGTCGTCTCCTGGTTCTTCGTGTTCGAATCCGGCGTCCACGCCACCCTCGCCGGTGTCGCCCTCGGCTTCCTCACCCCCGCACGCCCCTGGTACGAGGGGAAGGTGTACCTGGAGCGTTCCCGCAACATCCTGGAGCGTTACGAGGAGACCCCGAGCCCTGCGGGGAGCCCACCCGACGCCGCCACCTTGGCCGCCATCGCCCGGGAGGCACGCTCGCCGCTGGAGCGGATGATGGCCGCCCTCCACCCGTGGTCGTCCTTCGTGATCGTCCCCCTGTTCGCCCTCGCCAACGCCGGGCTCCGATTCGCCGGGATCGACGTGGTCGCCGCCGCCACCGGGGCGGTGGCCGTGGGGGTGGCCGGTGGTCTCGTCATCGGCAAGACCCTGGGGATCACGGCGGCCACCGTGATCGCGGTGCGCAGCGGGGTCGGCCGTCTCCCCGCCCACACCACCTGGCGTCAGATCGTCGGGGTCGCCGCCGTGGCCGGGATCGGGTTCACCGTGGCGCTGTTCATCAGCGACCTGGCGTTCACGTCCACCGCCCTCACCGACCAGGCGAAGATCGGGATCTTCATCGGATCGACCGGGGCGGGGATCCTCGGCTGGCTTCTGCTCCGCTCCGGCGGGTCGGAGCCCGAGACCCCGGGATGAACCCGGCCCGCTCGGAGACCGCGGCGCCGTCGGTGCCCACACCGACCACCGGCCAACACCCGAGGTGGGGTCGTCCAGTCCAACCCTCCCGATAGGAGCCCGATAGGATCCGCCTCCCGGAAGCACACAGGGAGGAGACACCCGGCGTGCAGATCACCCTGGTGGCCGCCGGATCACGCGGTGACGTCCAGCCCCTGGTGGGACTGGGAACCCGTCTCCGGGAGCATGGCCTCGACGTCCGAATCGTGGCGCTCGAGACCTTCCGGCCGCTGGTGGTCCGTCACGGCCTCGAGTTCGCCCCGCTCGGAGGAGATCCACGGCGGTTCGTCGAAGAGACCGGAATCGACCGACTGAAGCCCGGTCGCAGCGTCGTCACATTCCTGCGCCGACATCGTCTGATCGTCGACGCCCTCTACCGGAGGCTGCTCGGCAACGTCTGGGCGGCGATGGAGGATGCCGACGCGGTCGCCTTCGGCACGCTGACGATCATGGCCTATCCCCTCGCCGACGCTCGCGGGATCCCCCGGCTCGCCCTGCCCCTCCAGCCGATCACCCGCTCCCGTCACTTCCCCAGCATCACGGTCCCCCAGGCGTGGAGCCGCCTGGGAGGGACGTTCAACCTCGCCACCCACCGGTTCGACGAGCTGGTCCACTGGCTGGTGGTGGGAGGCGCCATCGCCGCCGGTGTCCGCCAGGTCATCGGCTCCCACCCTTTCCCCCGGCTCGGCCCCTACACCAGGATCTACCGCGACGCCCGGTTCCCCTTCGTGTACGGGGTCGGCCCCACCGTGTTCTCCCGTCCGCCCGACTGGCCGCCCTGGCACGTCCTCACCGGGTTCTGGTTCCTCGAGACCGACGGAGCGCTCCCGGCCTCGGTGGAGGCGTTTCTCGCCGACGGGCCTCCACCGGTGTACGTCGGGTTCGGCAGCCTCCCCACGCGGGATCCGACGGCGACGGCGGCCGAGCTCATCGACGGGGTCCGCCTCCTGGGGCACCGAGTCGTCGTCTCCAGAGGGTGGGGCGGTCTCCGACCCGACCGGGTTCCCGCCGACGTCCTCGTGATCGACGAGGTCCCCCACCACCTCCTCTTCCGGCGGGTGGCCGCCGTGGTGCATCACGGCGGGGCGGGGACGACCGCCGCCGCGCTCCGGGCGGGCCGCCCCCAGGTGGTGGTCCCCCACTTCGGCGACCAACCCTTCTGGGCCGAGCGGATGTTCCGGCTCGGCGTGGCTCCTGCCCCGCTCCCCCTCCGCAGACTCGACGGCGAAGGGCTGGCCGCCGCCCTCCGCCGAGCCCTCGACCCGGAGACGAGTCGCCGGGCGGCGGCGGTCGGGGAGGCGATCGAGCGGGAAGACGGGGCGGGGCGGGCCGCCGACGTCATCGTCCGGTTTCTGGAAGGAGGCTGAGGGGACGTGGCCGCGAGTGTCAGCGCATGATCTGGTCCCACACGTTCACCGTCCGGGCACCGGTCGACCGGATCTACCGGTACGGGCTGTCCCCGGAGCGATGGTTCACCTTCTATCCCGCCTACGCGGGACTGGCGGGGGTGGAGGGCGACTGGCCGGAGGTCGGGTCGGTCATCTACGTCCGCTACCGCCTCGTGGGCCCGCTGACGATGATCCTCCGCCAGGAGGTGGTCGACCACGAATGGGGCAGGTATCTGGAGCTGGACGAACGTGGCCTTCGGGACTTCTGGGTCGATCACCCCCGCTTCGAGTTCACCGAACGGTCCGACGGCTCGACCGAGGTGACGCTCACGGTCCGTCCCGACAGCGGCCGCTGGTGGGGAAAGCCCCTCGTCTGGCTGGTCTCCCAGCCGTTCCGCCGGCTGACCCCGAAGGCCATGCAGGCCTTCGCGGCGATGGTCGAGGGGGAGGATCTCGTCTAGACGATCCCCGAGATGCCGCGGCGGGGAACGAATGCCTGCGAGAACGCCTCGGCCGGGAAGGCGTCGCCGGGGACGTTGCCGTCGACGGCGTAGTGATAGAGGGCCGTCTGGAAGATCCCGTTGAGGGCGGACAGCACGACGGTGACGACCGCGACCCAGAGGAAGGCGACACCGATGGAGATCGCGAAGGCGCCCGCGCCCACCGAGCCGCCGAGGACGACGACGGCGATCGCCGGGAGAGCCGCCAGGAAGCCGAGGATTCCGAACCCGACCCGCGCCGCCACGTTCTCCCCCCACGTCCCCCGGAACAGGGCGCCGGCCCGTTTGATCCCCTCGACCACCCCGACGTCCTCGAGGACGAGGACGGGGACGACGAGGAAGGTGACGAGCGACCAGGCGACTCCGAGGATCCCGGAGACGATCCGGCCGAGGAAACCGGCCCGCTCCTCGATCGCCCGCAGGACCACCGACACGGTCGCCGACACCAGCGCCCATCCGAGGATCCGGCCTTTGCGGGCCCACGCGCCGGCGAGCGCGCTCCGGAGGGTCGGGTCACCGCCTCGGAGGCGTTCGTCGGCGGCGTGCACGAGCGCGGCGTTGAAGAAGATCGTCACATACGCCAGCGCCAGGTAGAGGACTCCGCCGAGCACGAAGGACGCCGGTCCCGCCCCGTCGCCGATCCCCCCGGTGGCGACGATGGGGAGGATGAACGAGATCACGACGACGAGGGTGGCGGCGCCGGACATCACCGGCAGCGCCAGCAGCTCCTTGTCGGCCCGGAGCACCCTCCAGGAGGCCTTGGCCAGTTGGATCGTCGTGGCGATTCGCCCCATCGCCGTGCATGCTACCCGATGCCCGATGTCGCCGGACACCGCTCCGACCGAGCCCCGGGACGGTCGCGCACGAGGGTCTTGACCCGGCGGTGATCCTCCGGCATGGTGGGCCCATGCCCGCCGTCGACACCCCCCGTGAGCGCCTCTATGCTGAGCTGAGACGCGTGCTGGGACCCGAGCACGCCAGGACCCTCATGGACCACCTGTCACGGCATCCGTCGGATGAGGCGCTCACGAAGCACGACCTCGCCGCCTTCGAACGGCGCCTGGAGTCACGGTTCGCCGACATCTCCCGACGGTTCGAACGGATCGACCGACGGTTCGAACGGATCGACCAACGGTTCGAACAGATCGACCGACGCCTCGACCACATGGACCGACGGTTCGACCGGATGGAGGATCGGATGGACCGCATGCAGCGGTTCTACGTCGGCACCACGGTCTGGTCGATGATGGCCCTCACCGCGATGTTCTCCTTCGTCGTCGCGATCATCACCTGATCCCGGACCCACCTCTCCCCGACGCGGGCGGGGGCGCCCCAGACGGGGCACCCCCGGTGTGAGACGGGTCGAGCCTCAGCGCAGGTCGAACCGGTCCAGGTTCATCACCTTGTCCCATGCCGCCACGAAGTCACGGACGAACTGTTCGGCCCCGTCCTCGCAGGCGTAGAACTCGGCGATGGCTCGGAGCTGGGAGTTCGACCCGAACACCAGGTCGACGGCGGTGGCCCTCCACTTGAGATCGCCGGTCGATCGGTCACGACCTTCGTAGACATGCTCCGTCGTCGAGACCTTCCATTCGGTGCCCATGTCCAACAGGTTGACGAAGAAGTCGTTCGTCAGCGTGCCGGGACGGTCGGTGAGCACCCCGAGGTCGGATCCCGAGGTGTTGGCGCCGAGCACCCGGAGGCCGCCGATGAGGACGGTCATCTCCGGAGGGGTGAGGGACAGCAGGCTGGCCCGGTCCACCAGCAGCTCCTCGGGCCGAGCCTTCTCGCCGGGACGCAGGTAGTTGCGGAACCCGTCGGCGCGGGGCTCGAGCACCGCGAAGGACTCGACGTCGGTCATCTCCTGGGTGGCGTCGGTGCGGCCCGGGGCGAAGGGGACCTGGATGTCGTATCCGGCCGCCTTCGCCGCCTGCTCGACCGCCGCGCATCCGCCGAGCACGATCAGGTCGGCGAGGGAGACCTTCTTGCCGTCGGTGCGGCCCGCGTTGAACTGCTCCTGGATGCCTTCGAGGACTTCGAGGGCCGCAGCCAGCTCCGCCGGGTCGTTCACCTCCCAGTCCTTCTGGGGGGCCAGCCGGATCCGGGCTCCGTTGGCGCCGCCCCGGAAGTCGCTGTCACGGAACGTCGACGCCGATGCCCAGGCGGTGGCGACGAGCCGTGAGATCGACAGTCCCGAGTCGAGGATCTGCCGTTTCAGCTCGGCGATGTCCCCTTCGTCGATGAGCTCGTGGTCCACCGGAGGCACCGGGTCCTGCCAGATGAACTGCTCCTCGGGCACCTCGGGACCGAGGTACCGCGTGATCGGACCCATGTCCCGGTGGGTGAGCTTGAACCAGGCCTTGGCGAAGGCGTCGGCGAGCTCGTCCGGGTTCTCGTAGAACCGGCGGGCGATCGGCTCCATCACCGGGTCGTAGCGCAACGCCAGGTCGGTGGTGAGCATCATCGGGGCGTGCCGCTTCGACGGGTCGTGGGCGTCGGGTACGGCGTCGTCGAGGGACCGGTCCTTGGGACGCCACTGATGTGCCCCGGCGGGGCTCTGGGTCAGCTCCCACTCGTATTCGAAGAGCAGACGCAGGAACTCGTTGTCCCACTGGGTGGGCGTCGGCGTCCACGCCCCTTCGATCCCCGAGGTGATCGTGTCCGGCCCCATCCCGGTGCCGAGGGAGTTCTTCCAGCCGAGTCCCTGCTCCTCGAGGGGGGCCGCCTCGGGCTCCGGTCCCAGATACCGGTCGACGTCACCGGCTCCGTGGGATTTGCCGAAGGTGTGGCCGCCGACGATGAGGGCGACGGTCTCCTCGTCGGTCATCCCCATCCGGGTGAAGGTCTGGCGGATGTACCGACCCGCTTCCACCGGGTCGGGCACGCCGTTGGGCCCTTCGGGGTTGACGTAGATGAGGCCCATGTGGTCGGCGGCGAAGGGTTCGAACAGGGTGCCGTCCTCGGTGTGGCGCTCGTCGGCGAGCCACTCCCCCTCCGGGCCCCAGTAGGTGTCCTCTTCGGCCTCCCAGGCGTCGACACGACCGCCGCCGAACCCGAGCGTCTCGAAGCCCATCGTCTCGAGGGCGACGTTGCCCGCCAGGATCAGCAGGTCCGCCCAGGAGATCTTCTTCCCGTACTTCTGCTTGATCGGCCACAGCAGCCGCCGGGCCTTGTCGAGGTTGGCGTTGTCGGGCCAGCTGTTGAGGGGGGCGAAGCGCTGGTTGCCGGTGTTCGCCCCTCCCCGACCGTCGTGGATGCGGTAGGTGCCGGCGGCGTGCCACGCCATCCGGATGAAGAGGGGTCCGTAGTGGCCGTAGTCGGCGGGCCACCACTCCTGGGAGTCGGTCATCAGCTCGGCGAGGTCACGTTTGACCGCCTCCAGGTCGAGGCTGGAGAACGCCTCCTTGTAGTCGAACTCCCCGCGGTTCGGGTCGATGAGGGGCGAGTTCTTGGCCAGCGGCCGAAGGTTCAACTGGTTCGGCCACCAATGCTGGTTCGCGGTCGACCCCGTGGCCGTGTGGGGGTTGTGCATCACGGGGCACTTGCCGGCGGCTGCCCTCTCCTGGTCGGTCATCGCTGCTCCTTTCCTCCCGGCTCTTCGTCGAGCCCGAATGTAGCCCAGGTCCCTTTTTCAGACAAGGTCTAATCTAGCTCGGCCGCCGTGGATGGGGGGTGCCGTTCCACGGTGAGGAATGGTCGGCGCGCGATCGCCGTGTCGCTGGGGAAGTCTCGGTGCCGTCGCACCGGCGACGCCCGGCGGGCCCCTCACTCCCTCCCCGCCCGATACGCTTCGAGGAACGAGGCGAGTTGGGCACGCCGGATTCTCGCCACCCCGAAGGCGGTGGACGCCCCCGACGTCGTCGTGACCTTCAGTGCCGGCATCTGCTGGCCGAGGATCCGAAGCCGACCTTCGCTCAGGTCGGCGATCTCGCGGCGGGAGAGGGAGCCGATTCGTTCCTTCGGTTTGCCGGTCATGCCGAGCTGGTAGACGAGGAGTCGCCGGTCGGTGAGCACCAGCATCACGTCCACCCCCTTTGCCTGCACCCCGACCTCTTCGGCTGCGGCCCGGGCTTCCCTCCCGGCCCGTTCCCCGAGCCCGGCCCCGACGACGAACCCCAGCGCCCCGAGGGCCACTCCGCCGGCGGCACCGCCGATCACCCGTTCGAGCTCACCGCCGGGGGTGGCGCGGATCGCATCCACGACCTGCTCGTCCGGTTCGAGGTCGTCGATGATGCGTGACACCTTGTTCCTCAGTGCCCGGTTCACGGATCCTCCTCGGTGACCGACCGGGGGGCGAGGGCACCCTGGGTGTCTCCTCGGCACCCGCCGAAGCGGGTCAAGGAATCTGGCGCCTTCGCGACTCACGGGATTCGACGGAAGACCAGCTCCGTATCTTCGTCCGCCAACACCAGCTCGTGGTCGCCGCGCATCGTGGCCGTGACCTCGGGAGCGAAGAGCAGGTCGTCGACCAGCACCGCCTCCGCCTCCATCATCTGCTCGGGCATGCATCCCACCAACGTCACGGTGACGTCGAAGACGATCCGGTCCCCGTCGAGCCGGTACCGCCCGCGGAGATGGTTGCAGGGGCCTTCGCCCTCCAGGATGCCGCCCGGCCGGAAGCGCAGCCAT
>JALSJV010000319.1 GCA_026989215.1 Acidimicrobiia bacterium
GGGGACTCGGCCGCCGGCCCTGCGAAACAGGCCCGGGACTCCGAGACCCAGGCCATCCTGCCGATCAGGGGGAAGATCCTCAACGTGGAGAAGGCCCGCCTCGCCAAGGCGCTGCAGAACCAGGAGATCCAGGGGATCATCACCGCGGTGGGGACCGGGATCGGCGACGACTTCGACATCGCCAAGGCCCGCTACCACAAGATCATCATGCTCACCGACGCCGACGTGGACGGGTCGCACATCCGTACGCTGCTGCTGACCCTGCTCTTCCGGCACATGCGGGGCCTCATCGACGCCGGATACGTCTACATCGCCCAGCCGCCGCTGTACCGGGTGAAGGTCGGTTCGAAGGTCCACTACCTGAAGGACGACGAGGCGCTCGACGAGTTCCGACGGGAGCATCCGAAGGTCAACCCCACCCGTTTCAAGGGTTTGGGCGAGATGAACCCCGACGAGCTCTGGGAGACCACGATGAACCCGGAGACCCGGACCCTCGTCAGGGTGGAGATGGAGGACGCCGCCCGCGCCGAGGAGATCTTCTCGACCCTGATGGGCGACGACGTGGCCCGTCGCAAGGCCTTCATCCAGCAGAACGCCAAGGACGTCCGGTTCCTGGACGTCTGAGCAGAGGATCACGATGACCGACCACGAATCGACCCGCGAGATCGACATCAACCAGGAGATGGCCCAGTCCTTCGTGGACTACGCCATGTCCGTCATCGTCTCCCGGGCGCTCCCGGACGTACGCGACGGTCTGAAGCCGGTGCAGCGTCGGATCATCCATTCGATGAACGAGGCGAACATGGGCCCCGGTGCCCGCCACCGGAAGTGCGCCACGGTGGTGGGGGACGTCATGGCCCGGTTCCACCCCCACGGCGACCAGGCGATCTACGACGCCCTGGTCCGCCTCGGGCAGGACTTCAGCCTCCTCCATCCCCTCATCGACGCCCAGGGCAACTTCGGGACGGTGGACGACCCCCCGGCACAGATGAGGTACTGCGTGGTGGGAGGGACCCTGGTGCGGACCCCCCAGGGGACGTTCCCCATCGAACGACTGGCGGAGGCGGCACCCGACAGCGAAGTCGACATCGACCTGAAGGTGCTCGATCGCCATGGATCACCGGTGCGGGCCACGAAATTCTTCCACTCGGGTGTGCATCCGGTGCTGCGGCTCCGCACCCGGGAGGGGTTCGAGATCGGCGGGACCGCGAACCATCCGCTTCTCTGCCTTGAGGCCTTCGTCGGAGTGCCCACCCTGGTGTGGAAGACCCTCGCCGAGATCTCCCCGGGTGACACGATCGTCCTCCAGCGTACCCCGAACGAGGAGGTTGGGGTCGCCACCGACCGAGACCTCGCCGCGGCGCGCCTTGCCGGGGCCTTCGTCGCGGAAGGGTTCGTGAACGATCGACGGGCGGGATTCAACAACACCGACCAGGACTTCTTCGATCAGGTCGTCGAGGACTACGACCTGGTGGTCGGGGGTCCGAGATACGTGTATCGCCGCCGGCTTCCGTCGGGAAGGACCCTGTGGGAGCTCGACGTCCAGGACCTCTCCGCCCTGGCCGACTCGATCCTTTCCGGGATCGCAGGGCCGTCCCGGGAGATGAGGATCCCCGAAGAGGTGTGGGCGCAGAGCCCAGCGGTCAAGCGGGCCTTTCTGCAGACCCTCTTCGAGGGCGACGGCTCCTGTTCACGTCTGGGTCCCCGAACGATCCAGGTGACCTACAGCACCCGCAGCGACCGCCTCGCCCACGACGTCCAGCAGATGTTGTTGGAGTTCGGAGTGGTTGCCCGTCTCGCTCGATACCAATCGGGGGAGCGGAAGCTGTTCATCTCCGCTCGCCGCGATCTGGTGCTCTTCGCACGGCGAGTGGGGTTCTGGGGCGCCAAACAGGAGAAGCTGGAACGCCTTCTCGCCGAGGTCCCCGGAGGAAGGGCGCTGTCCGGAGATCGGATTCCTCACCTGGCCGAGTTCATTCGCGCCGAGGCGCCCCGGGGTGGTCGGGAGTGGCTGCACAAGCACAACATCGACCGAAAGGAGCGCTGGGAGCGATACGGAGACGAGATCCTCAGGCGTCTCGGGGACTCCGATGCGAAGGCGACGGTCGCCGCCGTGGTGGAACCCGGATACTTCTACGCGACGGTGGCGTCGATCGAGGCGGACGGCGAGGCACCCGTCTACTCGATCCGGGTCGACTCGGACGACCACTCGTTCATCGCCAACGGCTTCGTCAACCACAACACCGAATGTCGCCTGTCTCGGATCGCCGTGAGGCTCCTCGAGGGGATCGACGAGGACACCGTCGACTTCGAACCCAACTACGACGGGGAACATCAGCAGCCGGTGGTGCTGCCCGCCCGGTTCCCGAACCTGCTCGTCAACGGCTCCCAGGGGATCGCCGTCGGGATGGCCACGAACATCCCTCCCCACAACCTGGGGGAGGTGATCGACGCCTGCATCCACATGCTGGAGCATCCCGACGCCACCGCCGAGGACCTCTTGCAGTTCGTCAAGGGTCCCGATTTCCCCACCGGCGCCTACGTCGTCGGGACCGAAGGGCTGCGGGAGGCGCTCCTCACCGGACGGGGATCGGTGAAGATGCGGGCCGTCACCGAGATCGAGGAGATCCGCAAGGGTCGGAGCGCGATCGTCGTCACCGAACTGCCCTACCAGGTCTCCCAGGACCGGGTGCTGGAGAAGATCGCCTCCCTGGTCCAGGAGAAGAAGATCGAAGGCATCGCCGACCTCCGCAACGAATCCTCGGCCCGGGTCGGGACGAGGCTGGTGATCGAGCTGAAATCGTCGGCGGTGCCCCAGGTGATCCTCAATCAGCTCTTCAAACTCACCCAGCTCCAGGAGAGCTTCGGCGTGAACATCGTGGCGTTGGTGGACGGGGTGCCCCGGACCCTCAACCTGGCCGAGCTCGTCGGCCATTACCTCGACCATCAGATGGAGGTGGTGGAGCGGAGGACCCGGTTCCGTCTCGAGAAGGCGAAAGCCCGGGCCCACATCCTCGCCGGCCTGATCGTCGCCGTGGACAACATCGACGAGGTCGTGCAGCTCATCCGAGGCTCCGCCGACACTCCGGCGGCACGGGCCGCCCTGATGGAACGGTTCGACCTCACCGAGATCCAGGCCAACGCCATCCTCGACATGCCGCTGCGGCGCCTCACCGCCCTGGAGACGGACAAGCTGCGGATCGAGCTGGCGGAGCTGGAGGCGACCATCGCCGAACTGGAGGCGATCCTCGCCGATCCCGCCAAGCGGCGGGCGATCATCCGCGAGGAGCTCCTGGACGTGAAGGAGCAGTTCGCCGAGCCCCGCCGGACACGGATCATCCCCGACGAGGGCGACCTGTCGTTGGAGGACCTCATCGCCGACGAGGAACTGATCGTCACCGTGTCCCAGAGTGGCTACATCAAGTCGGTGCCTGCGGCCACCTATCGGACCCAGGGTCGAGGGGGTCGAGGTGTGAAGGCGGCCGAGGTGAGCGAGGACGACGTCATCGCCCATCTGGTGCACACCACCGCCCATTCGTATCTCCTCGTGTTCACCAACAAGGGCCTCGTGCATCGAATCCGTGCCCACGAGATCCCCCGACAGTCGCGGACGTCGAGGGGGGTGCTCGCCCAGTCGGTCCTGCCCCTCGAGCCCGAGGAGCGCATCGAGGCGATCATCGACACCCGGGACTACGAGACGTCCCGGTATCTGGTGATGGTGACGAAGCTCGGCCAGGCGAAGAAGACCGAGCTGAAGGAGTACGACTCGCGGAACCAGACCCTCATCGCCATCAAGCTGGCCGAAGGGGACGAGCTGGTGGCGGTGCGAGCCACCAACGGCGAGAACGACCTGTTGATCTTCACCGAGCAGGGGCAGGGGATTCGATTCTCCGAGAAGGATCTGCGGGCGATGGGACGTGCCACCCAGGGTGTCCGGGGGATCCGCCTCCGAGAGGGGGACCGCGTCGTCGGGGCGGCGTCGAGCGCCGACGGCAGCGAGGTGCTGTTGCTCACCTCGAACGGCTACGGGAAGCGGACCGCCATGGAGGAGTTCCCCCGCCAGGGGCGGGGCGGGCTCGGCGTGAAGGCGATCAAGCTCACCCGCACCCGGGGACGGCTGATCGGTGCCCGGGCCGTCGAGCGTGACATGGAGGTGTTCCTCGTGTCGTCGAACGGGATCGGCATCCGCACGAAGGTGTCGTCGATCAGCCGCCAGAAGCGGGACGCGTCGGGCGTGAAGGTCATGGACGTGGGCGACGCCGAGCTGTCGGCGTTCACCATCGTCCAGAACGGCGAGTGACCGGGGGGAACTCGGGGACGACCCGGGACGTTCGTGGGGAGGTGCCGCCGGTGTGGCGGAGGACCGCCCCACCGGTACACTTCACGAGCCGAGGAGTTCATCTCTGATGCCAACCGTACGGCGTGTTCGCCGCATCATCCGCAGGATCGACCCCTGGACCGTGTTCAAGGTGTCGTCCATCTTCTCCTTCGTCACCGCCCTGGCGGTGGTGTTGGGCCTCGTCATGTTCTGGTCGATCATCCAGGCGGCGGAGATCCCCGACAAGATCACCGACATCCTGGTGAAGATCACGTTGCTGGAGGAGGGAGCCGATCCCTTCGGTTCCGACGAGTACTTCCTCCGGCTCGCCGTCTTCGGGTCGATCGTCGGAGCGGTCCTGGCCACCGGCTTCGCCACCCTTGGCGCGATCATGTACAACCTGATCGCCGACGTGGTGGGAGGGATCGAGTTCGTGGTGTTGGAGGAGACGCTGCAGCCCGCTCCCGGACCCCGGTTCGTCGCTCCGGTGCCGCCGATGACGCAGTCGGCGGCGACGGACGTCCCGACGGAAGAGCACCCGGTCAGCGTCCGGGTGGGGGAGTGACCGCTTCGGCGGTGACCAGCCCGAACCGGTGGACCGCGGCCAGGTAGCGCTGCGCTCGACACCACACCGGTGTGACATCGTCGACGTGGGAGATGATCGCCACTCCGGCGGCGAGGCAGGCGGCGGCGAGGAATCTGCGGTCGTCGACGACGGCGGTGATCCGGCCGTCTTGTTCCACGAGGACCCCTCCGAACTCTCCGTCGACCGGAGCCCTTCGGACGCCGAGGTGGTCGATGCCGCCGGCGACGACCCGTCCGACGGGAGGGGGGAAGGCGGCCGTGACCTCTCCGCGGGCCAGAGGCGGTCCTGGTTCGGTGACGACGACGGTCGCGTCGGGGTTGTCGGCGGCGAGGGCGAGGGCGAGTCCCGCCGGTGAGGCCCAGACGACGGCAGGTGCCGTGGTCTGGGGTGGATGGTCGGTGAGGACGGCGGGGAGGCCTGCGGCGGCCGCCTCGGAGGCGGCGGGGGCTCCGGTTCCGATCACCACCGTGAACCCTTCGACGGTCTCGACCCTCCGGATCCGGTCGCCCCACGACGGCGGTGGTGTGGCTCGGAGGAGGGCGATGCGTCCGATCCCCGGTTCCGCGGCGAGGGCCTGGGCGGCCCGGATCTCGGTCTCCCCGGAGACGTGGACGACGACGTCGATGGTGGATGGCACCGCCGCCAGTGTACGAGGCTCGGGGCGGTGGTCGGAAGTTCCCCGGAGTTCGGGAAGCCGTCGTGGGATTCTTGTCACATTCTTCGCCGGCTGAAACGAGTGTGGGGTGTGAACGACGCTCGGAGTCGACCCGACGCCCAGCCACCACCCGACGAGGTGGTGGTGTTCGGGCGCGAGCGATTCTCTGAGTTCTATGTACGGGAGCTGCGGGCGATGACTGCATTGGCCTTGGCGCTCTCCGGGAGCAGGCAGGCGGCCGAGGACATCGCACAGGACGCCTTCGTGGTGGCGTATCGGCAATGGGATCGGATCAGCAGGCTCGACAATCCTGCGACGTGGGTCCGTAGGGTCGTGATCAACCGCTCGGTGTCGTTGATCCGTCGGCGTGTGATCGCTGCACGGCATCTGGCGCGGCTGTGGGAGAGCGGTGAGCGGGTCGTTTCGGTGGAGGTGTCTGCCGAGACCGAACATGTGTGGGATGAGGTCCGTCGCCTTCCCCGTCGCCAGCGACAGGTCGTCGCGCTGCGGTATGTGGACGACCTGTCCCTGGCCGAGATCGCCGAAGTTCTCGGCTGCTCGAAGGAGACCGTCAGCACCCATCTCAGGCGGGCACGGTCGACCCTTGCCCGTCGCCTCGGTACCGGGGAGGAGCTATGAAGGATCTCGATATCACACTGAGACGGGCGGGCGATGAGCTGAGGAGAGTGGTGGACGAGTGGCCACCACAACCGCAGATCTCCGCGGGCACTTCACGTAGGCCAAGCCGGGGGGCAGTCGCGGTCGCCGTCGCGTTCTCGGCGCTGTTGGGGATGGGGACATTGCTGTGGATCAGTCGAACGGAGGAAGGGATGGGCAGGCGAGGCGGGGATGCGGCGGCCACCGGATCGGTCGAGGAGACGACCACGATGCCCGGCGCTGTGGGGGATGTCTCGGAGGGGGAGGAAGGGGGAACCCCGTATCCGCTGCTCGACCTGGAGGGTTGGGTGCTCACGTCGTATCGGGAAGGGCGCTCGGTTCCTGACGCGGGGGCGGGACGGGCATTGGTGTTCCGCGCGGGGACGGCTGATCTGGGATCTCGGGGCTTTGTGGTGGAGCGATCCGACGATCCGGCCCGTTGGTCGGCGGGGGAGAGTCCGGACGTCGTCGAGATGGAGGGGAAGACGATGTTGATGCCTGACGTGCCCGGTCCTTTGGCGCGGATGGGTGGGATCCGGTTTGACGACGGCACCCTGGTCGTGGTTCGAACCTTCGGCATGGACCGAACCGAAGTCGTGGACCTCGCTCGGGGGATCACTCTTGATACGGGCGGGGAGCCGCTCGTCGATGCACCCGAGGGGTTCGATCTCCTCGTCGCGGGGGTGCCGGCCCGAGGCTCGGGGGTGCGGAGACATGTGTCCTACGACGGTCCCGGCCTGTCGTCGGCAACGATCAGGGTGTGGCCAGGTGGTCGGCTCGACGTGGAACTGCAGGCGTTCGACCGGATCACGGAGGCAGGGTCGGTGCGGTCGACGATGGTGGGTGGATGGGATGCCGTGATCGCCCGGCAGGCCGAGACATCGGCCCGGGTTTTCGTGGTCGGTGGCGGTGACGGGTACGTGTTCGAGATCGACTTCAATCCCTTCCTCGGCGACGACGACGCCCTCGACGCGGTCCTCGCCAGCATCCGGTGGGTGGACCGGGCCGCATTGGAGGCGGTGATGCCTCCCGACGTCGTACGCGATGCCGACAGCGCTTCGGTGGTCGCGGAGATGCTGAGTGATGTGCCGCTGCCGGAGGGATTCGACGTCTCATCCATCGCTCCGGTGGGTGACCGGTACCAGGTCGCCGCCGAGGCGGTGACGGCGGTCGTGTGCGCGTGGATTGACCAATGGGTGGCAGCGCGCGAAGTTGGTGATATCGACGGGGCAGAGGAGGCCGCGGCGGCCCTCGCCGGATCTCGCGAGTGGGACGTGCTTCTGGAGTTGCGGGACGAGGGTGCACTGTCTGAGGTCGTGTGGCAGTTCTCCGACGCCGTGAACGGAGATGGCACGGTGGAGGGAGGTTCGGTGATGAACGTGGCGACGGCGTACGAGAGCACCTTCGGTTGTGACCGCTTCGATCGGTGAGTCCATTCCGCTCACCTACAATCGAGCGTCACGATGCGGGCTGGACGGCAGTCTGGGGGCGTTGCCCTGCCGAGTCCCCGGAGTGCCGCGCTGGCCTTGGGGGCGATCATCGCAGCCCTCGCCGCCATGCACGCGGTGGGGGTGTGGGTGGACCGGGCGATGGACGTCGAGATCGTCTTGGAGCGGTTCGGTCTCAACGAGGAGCAGAGTGTCCCGACCTGGTTCTCCTCGATGCAGCTCTTCGTCGCCGGGATGCTGCTCGTCGCGGTGGCGAAGACCGACGGGGATCGGATGGTGCGGCGGATGGCGGGCGTCGTGGCGGCGGCGCTCCTGTTCTTCTCCATGGACGAGGTGGCGACGATCCACGAGTCGCTCACCGGGGTGCTGGAGCGGTACCCGTGGGTTCCGAGGTTCCAGGGGGAGCGGGGGGTGTGGATCTTCCTGTATGGAGGGTTGGGGCTGATCGCCGCTCCCTTCGCCTTGCCGGGATGGTGGCGTCTGACCCGACGACGGCGGGTGCACGGCCTCGGCCTGGCCGCCGGGGTGGCGATGTTCGTGTTGGGCGGTGTGGTGGTGGAGGCCGCCGGGTACTTCGGTCCGAAGAACGTGCTGTTGGAGGAGACCCTGGAGATGGCGGGGATCGCGCTGATCGTGGTGACGACGTTGGCCATCCTCGAGGACCGGGGGGCAGACGATTTCGAGACCCTGCCTGTG